>NZ_JBSFMM010000405.1:0-4982 GCF_053599555.1 Streptomyces sp. NPDC000941 | reverse complement strand
TCTGGCGCGGCGCGCGCCCTCCCGGGCGCCGCGCGGGCCGCTCTCACGCCGTGCCGCACGTCGCTCTCACTCCACGCCGCGCGCGTTGCTTCCACGCCATGCCGCGTGCTGCCCTCATGCGCCGCGGTCGCTCACCACGCCTCGTTCACCAGCCGCGCTCGCGCCACTCGCCCAGGTGCGGGCGCTCCGCGCCCAGGGTGGTGTCGTCGCCGTGGCCGGGGTACACCCAGGTCTCGTCCGGCAGCTGATCGAAGAGCTTGGTCTCGACGTCGTCGATCAGGCTCGCGAACGCCTTCGCATCCTTCCAGGTGTTGCCGACTCCGCCCGGGAAGAGACAGTCGCCGGTGAACACATGCGGATGGCCGTGCGGGTCGTCGTAGACCAGGGCGATGCTGCCCGGTGTGTGCCCCACCAGGCGGCGGGCGGTCAGCTCGACCCGGCCGACGCGCAGCGTGTCCCCGTCCTCGACCAGGACATCGGTGGGGACCGGGATGCCCTCGGCGTCGTAGCGGCCCGCGTAGGTGCGGGCGCCGGTGGCCTCCACCACCTCGCGCAGCGCGCCCCAGTGGTCGGGGTGGCGGTGGGTGGTGACGACGGACGCGATACCGCTGCTCCCGATGAACGGGATCAGGGTGTGCGGCTCGGCCGCGGCGTCGATGAGCAACTGCTCGTCGGTGGCGCGGCAGCGCAGCAGATAGGCGTTGTTGCTCCCCGGACCGACCGCGACCTTCGAGATCATCAGATCGGTCAGTTCATGCACATCCGCCGGCCCGCCGACCTTCACCGCTCCGCTGTACGTCATGGCCTCAGCCTAGCGGCGGGAGGGTCGGCAGGGGCGCGTCCCGGCAGGACAGATCCGCCCCGCCCGTACGCCCGCTCAGCCACCCCAACAGGGCGGCGGGGGAGCCCTCGACGGTCAGCGGCGGCTCGGTGCCCGCCCGGCCGGTGTGCCGGGCCCGGCCGCCGTCACGCGACACCAGCCGCAGCGGGGGGACGTCGGGGTGGCCCGCGAACCTCTCCTCGGCGAGGAAGTCGAGCTCCTGCTCGACGAACGCGGCGGGCAGATTCGCCAGGGTGTAGCCAACCCCGAGGTCCACATGGTGCAGCTCGACCTCGGCCAGCCTGCGGAAGGGCAGCCGGCCGGCCTGCTCGACGACGCCGCGCCGCATGGTGACCTCGAAGGGCCGACGGTTCGCGGGGAGCGCAGCGGCCGCCGCGTTGAAGCGGAACGCGCTGGTGCGCAGATCGTCGAGGTGGATGGGGAGCAGACGGGCCGCCGCGTCCTCGATCTCCCGGTCGCGCGTGTTCTCGCTCGTGTACATGGGGGTCGGCTCCCCGGTGCGCGCCCATGTGAGGAGATTCACCAGGGCGTCCGCGTTGCGCGCCAGATGCGCCAGTACATGGCCCCGGGTCCAGCCGGGGAGCAGCGAGGGTTCGGTCACGGCAGTCTCGTCCAGCCTGGACACCGAAGCCATCAGCCGGTCGGTCGCACCCCGCACCGCGGCCGCGTCCCGCGCGTAATCAGTCATGCTCTGACGGTAGTCCGCACCACACGTTCGGGTGAAGCTGTCGTCCTTGGCCCGCAAATCGAATGTGCGTGCTATAGGCTCGTGTGCTGCATCCTTAAAGACATCGCCGCAGCGCCCCCTACCCTGGGTCGGGGGGCTTCGCCTCGCTCCGGTTCTGCGCACCGGCAGAGCCTCCACGGAAGCGGGGCCCGCGGACCCCACACCTCTCTCAAGAAAGGTGCAGACCGGCGTGGCCGACCGTCTCATCGTCCGTGGCGCTCGCGAGCACAACCTCAAGAACGTCTCGCTCGACCTTCCTCGCGACTCCCTCATCGTCTTCACCGGGCTCTCCGGGTCGGGCAAGTCCTCCCTCGCGTTCGACACGATCTTCGCGGAGGGGCAGCGCCGTTACGTCGAGTCCCTCTCCTCGTACGCGCGCCAGTTCCTGGGGCAGATGGACAAGCCCGACGTGGACTTCATCGAGGGCCTGTCCCCGGCGGTGTCCATCGACCAGAAGTCCACCTCGCGCAACCCCCGCTCCACGGTCGGCACCATCACGGAGGTCTATGACTACCTCCGGCTGCTGTTCGCCAGGATCGGCAAGCCGCACTGCCCCGAGTGCGGCCGCCCGATCACCCGCCAGTCGCCGCAG
Source organism: Streptomyces sp. NPDC000941 (assembly GCF_053599555.1). NCBI lineage: Bacteria > Bacillati > Actinomycetota > Actinomycetes > Kitasatosporales > Streptomycetaceae > Streptomyces > Streptomyces sp. NPDC000941. The sequence goes on along the minus strand of NZ_JBSFMM010000405.1, from coordinate 2,822 downwards.
GCGATCGTCGACAAGGTGCTGGAGCTGCCCGAGGGCAGCCGGTTCCAGGTGCTGTCGCCGCTGGTGCGCGAGCGCAAGGGGGAGTTCGTCGATCTCTTCGCCGATCTCCAGACCAAGGGCTACAGCCGGGCGCGGGTGGACGGCACGACCATCCAGCTGACCGACCCGCCCAAGCTGAAGAAGCAGGAGAAGCACACCATCGAGGTGGTCATCGACCGCCTCACGGTCAAGGACAGCGCCAAGCGGCGGCTGACCGACTCCATCGAGACCGCGCTCGGGCTCTCCGGCGGCATGGTGATCCTCGACTTCGTGGACCTCGACGAGGACGACCCGCAGCGCGAGCGGATGTTCTCCGAGCACCTCTACTGCCCGTACGACGACCTGTCCTTCGAGGAGCTGGAGCCGCGCTCCTTCTCCTTCAACTCGCCCTTCGGCGCCTGCCCGGAGTGCACCGGCATCGGCACCCGTATGGAGGTCGACCCCGAGCTGATCATCCCGGACGAGGAGAAGTCGCTCGACGAGGGCGCCATCCACCCCTGGTCCCACGGCCACACCAAGGACTACTTCGCCCGGCTGTACGGCGGGCTGGCCGACGCGCTCGGGTTCCGTACGGACATCCCCTGGGCCGGGCTTCCGCAGCGCGCCAAGAAGGCGCTGCTCTACGGGCACAAGACACAGATCGAGGTCCGCTACCGCAATCGCTACGGGCGGGAGCGCGCCTACGTCACGTCCTTCGAGGGCGCGGTGCCCTTCGTCCGGCGGCGGTACACGGAGGCGGAGAGCGATTCCAGCCGCGAGCGCTTCGAGGGCTATATGCGCGAGGTGCCCTGCCCCACCTGTGAGGGCACCCGGCTCAAGCCGCTCATCCTGGCCGTCACGGTGGAGGGCCGCTCCATCGCCGAGGTCTCCGCGATGTCGATCAGCGAGTGCGCCGAGTTCCTGCGCGACATGAAGCTGAGCGCCCGCGACAAGACCATCGCCCAGCGGGTGCTCAAGGAGGTCAACGAGCGGCTGCGGTTCCTGGTCGACGTCGGCCTGGACTATCTCTCGCTCAACCGCGCGGCGGGCACGCTCTCCGGCGGCGAGGCACAGCGCATCCGGCTGGCCACCCAGATCGGCTCCGGCCTGGTCGGCGTGTTGTACGTACTGGACGAGCCGTCGATCGGGCTGCACCAGCGCGACAACCACCGGCTGATCGAGACGCTGGTGCGGCTGCGCGATCTGGGCAACACGCTGATCGTCGTCGAGCACGACGAGGACACCATCAAGGCCTCGGACTGGGTGGTGGACATCGGCCCGGGCGCGGGCGAGCACGGCGGCAAGGTCGTCCACAGCGGGCCGCTCGCCGAGCTGCTGGCCAACGAGGAGTCGATGACCGGCCAGTATCTGGCCGGGAAGAAGTCCATCGAGCTGCCGGGGATGCGCCGGCCCATGGACCCGGAGCGGCAGCTGACGGTCCACGGCGCCCGGGAGAACAACCTCCAGGACATCGATGTGTCCTTCCCGCTCGGTGTGCTCACCGCCGTCACCGGCGTCTCCGGGTCGGGTAAGTCCACCCTGGTCAACGACATCCTGTACACCCACCTGGCCCGCGAGCTGAACGGGGCGCGGGCCGTCCCGGGCCGGCACACCCGGGTCGCCGGCGACGACCTCGTCGACAAGGTGGTGCACGTCGACCAGTCGCCCATCGGCCGCACCCCGCGCTCCAACCCGGCGACGTACACCGGCGTCTTCGACCATGTGCGCAAGCTGTTCGCGGAGACGATGGAGGCCAAGGTCCGCGGGTATCTGCCCGGGCGCTTCTCCTTCAACGTCAAGGGCGGCCGCTGCGAGAACTGCTCCGGCGACGGCACCATCAAGATCGAGATGAACTTCCTGCCGGATGTGTATGTGCCGTGCGAGGTCTGCCACGGCGCCCGCTACAACCGGGAGACGCTGGAGGTGCACTACAAGGGCAAGTCCATCGCCGAGGTGCTGGACATGCCCATCGAGGAAGCGCTCGACTTCTTCGAGGCGGTGCCGACGATCTCCCGCCATCTGCGCACGCTCAACGAGGTCGGGCTCGGTTACGTCCGGCTCGGGCAGCCCGCGCCGACCCTCTCCGGCGGCGAGGCGCAGCGCGTCAAGCTCGCGAGCGAGCTGCAGAAGCGGTCGACGGGGCGCACGGTCTATGTCCTGGACGAGCCCACGACCGGGCTGCACTTCGAGGACATCAGCAAGCTGATCACGGTGCTGTCCGGACTGGTCGACAAGGGCAATACGGTGATCGTCATCGAGCACAACCTCGATGTGATCAAGACGGCCGACTGGGTCGTGGACATGGGCCCGGAGGGCGGCAGCGGCGGCGGTCTGGTCGTCGCCGAGGGCACCCCCGAGGAAGTGGCCTCGGTCCCGGCCAGCCACACCGGCAAGTTCCTCAGGGAGCTGCTGGGGGACCTGGTGAGCGACGCGGTGGCGCCGGTCGGCCGGAAGGCCGCGAAGAAGGCCCCCGCGAAGGCCGCTGCGAAGGCCGTTGCCAAGGCTCCGGCGAAGAAGGCGGCAGCCAAGAAGACCGCTGCCAAGACGACCGCGGCCAAGAAGGCGGCGGCGAAGACGACGGTCTCCGGACGGCGCGCGGCGGCGAAGTAGCGCGCGCCGAAGGCGCCGTGGCTATACGCCGGAGCGTGCCGCGCCCCTGCTCGGGCACGGCACGCTCCGCCCCCGCCGCGCGAGCGCCGGCAGCTCTGACTTCGCCCCGGCAGGTGGTGCGGCAGCACCTGCCCTCCCGCAGCGCCAGCCCCGCCGCCACCAGCTCTGTGAGCCGGTCGGTCAGCATGCGCTCG
>NZ_JBSFMM010000404.1:0-5002 GCF_053599555.1 Streptomyces sp. NPDC000941 | reverse complement strand
GGTGCCGCGCTGCGGGCGTGGCGGGACCGGCTGGACCCCGCGACGGTGGGCTTCGCACACGGCTCACCCCGTCGGGTCCCCGGTCTGCGACGCGCCAGGCACGCTCGCCCGCCGGCGGCGCCAGCTCCGCCTCCGCCTCGCCGTCCGCCCGCGCCATGCGCGGCACGAGCGCGCGCCCGGCGCGCAGCGCGAGCTGCGGTTCTGCTGCGCAGGCTGCTGCGCGCAGGGCGTTGAGCAGCGCGGCGGCGGGGGGAGTGCTGTCTGTCTTGTTGTGGGCGGTGAGGCTCGTGCCGCTGGCCTTGGCGGTGGCGTTGCCGTCGGTGGCGTCCGCCGTGAGGCTCGTGGTGTCGGCGGGGAGGTCGAGGAGGAGGAAGCGGCCCGGCTGTTCTGTCTGTGCGCTGCGGACGAGGCCCCAGACCGCGGCGGCTGCCGGGTCGACCGGCTCGGTGCCGGCGGCGTCCCCGGCCCGCATCGCCGACCGCGTGACGACGGCCAGCCGTGTGGCGTTCTCGTCCCCGGCCCGCGCCAGCCAGGTCTGAAGCAGCGTCAGGGTCCGCCGGACGGCGGCCAGGCCGGTGCCGGCGCCGGCCGGGTCCTGGCCCGTGATGGCCTCCGCCACCACGACGTCCGGCATGGCGGCGCCCGCCGCCACGGCGTTGAACAGCGCCTCGACGCCCTCGTGGCGCTCCGCGCCGGTCAGCTCCGGCAGGCCGTCGCCGAGCACCGCCACCGACACCGGCTCCGCCCCCGCCTGGGGGCCCGGCTGCGTCCACTCGACGGCGTACAGCCCGTGCGCGCCGCGCGCGCGGCTGGCCGCCCGCAGCTGCTCGACGCTGGTCTCGCGCAGCGCGACCGCCTCCGCGCTCAGCACCGGCGCGCCCGTCGCGTCCGCCACCAGCACCCGCAGCACGTCGCCAGGAAGCCGCGACAGCCGGACCCTGACCCGGGTCGCGCCGCCCGCCCACAGGGACACCCCGCTCCAGATGAACGGCAGCAGCACCGACCCGGCCGCGCCCGCGGCGTCGTCCAGGTGCCCGGCCAGCAGCACCGGCTGCATCGCCGCGTCGAGCAACGCCGGGTGGACGCCGAAGCCGCCGACCTGCCCGGCGGCCTCCTCCGGCAGCACCACCTCCGCCAGGGTGTCCTCGCCGTCCCGCCACACGCCGCGCAGGCCGCGGTAGGAGGCGCCGTAGCCGTAACCCGCCGCCTGGGCCCGCTCGTAGAAGCCGTCCACCGGCACCGGCCGCGCGCCCGGCGGCGGCCACGCGCCGTCCAGGCCGCGCGGGGGTGCGGGCTCGCCCACCAGCAGCGTGCCGGAGACGTGGCAGATCCACGCGTCCGGCCGCCCGGCGTCCTCCTCGGGACGGGAGTGGATCCGCACCGCGCGCCGCCCCTCGGCGTCGGCGGCGTCCACGACGACCTGAACCACGAGCCCGCCCGACGCCGGCAGCGCCACCGGCACCTGGAGCGCCATCTCCTCCACGCCCGCGCACCCGGCCTCGTCGGCCGCCCGCAGCACCCACTCCACCAGCACCGTGCCGGGCAGCAGCGCGACGCCCGCGACCAGGTGTTCGCCCAGCCAGCCCGCCCGCCCCGCCTCCGGCAGCCGCCCGTTGAGCACCAGCCCGCCGTCCGGCAGCCGCACCGCCGCGGGCAGCAGCGCGTGCCCGACCAGGGTCAGCCCGGCGCCCGCGATGACCGCCGCGCCGTCACCGGCCGCGCCCGGCTCGGTCGGCAGCCAGTACCGCTCCCGCTGGAAGGCGTACGGCGGCAGCGGCACCGCGCGTCCGGCCGCGAACCAGGCGTCCCAGCCGACGGGCGCGCCCGCGACGTGCGCCTCCGCCAGCGCCCGGCAGAGCCGCTCGGGGCCGCCCTCGTCGCGGCGCAGCGTGCCCAGCGCGGTGGCCGCCGCGCCCGCGTCGCCCGCCGCCTCGAAGCACTCCTGCATCCCCGGCACCAGCACCGGGTGCGCGCTGGCCTCGACGAACACCCGGTAGCCGTCGGCCAGCAGGGCGTCGATCGCGTCCGCGAAGCGCACCGGCTGCCGCAGGTTGGTGAACCAGTAGCCGGCGTCCAGGCCGGCGGCGTCCATCCGGCCGCCCGTCACCGTCGAGTAGAACGTCACCGGGGAGGTGGCGCCCGACACGCCCGCCAGCACCTCGGCCAGCTCGCCCTCGATGCGGTCGACCTGCGGGCCGTGCGAGGCGTAGTCCACGTCGATGGCGCGCGCCCGCAGGCCGTCCGCCTGCGCGGCGGCCACCAGCTTCGCCACCTGCTCCGGCGAGCCCGACACCACCGTGGACGACGGGCCGTTCACCGCCGCGACCGTCACCTCGGGCGCGTGCGCGGCGGCCAGCTCCCGGGAGTCCTCGACGCCGCAGCCGAGCGACGCCATGGCACCGTCCCCGGCCAGCGCGCGCAACGCCCGGGCGCGCAGCGCGACCACGCGCGCGCCGTCGTGAAGCGTCATCGCGCCCGCGACGCAGGCGGCGGCGATCTCGCCCTGCGAGTGGCCGACGACCGCCGCCGGACGCACGCCATACGACTCCCACACCGCCGCCAGCGACACCATCACCGCCCACAGCACCGGCTGCACGACGTCGACCCGGCCGATGTCCGCCGCGCCGGGCGCGCCGCGCAGCACGTCGGTCAGCGACCAGTCGACGTGCGCGGCCAGGGCGCGCTCGCAGGCGGCGACGCGTTCGGCGAAGACGGGGGAGGTGTCGAGGAGTTCGACGCCCATGCCGCGCCACTGCGAGCCCTGCCCGGGGAAGACCATGACCGGTCCCGCGCCGACCTCGCCGGCCACGCCGCGCACCACGGCCGGGCCGGGCTCGCCGTCCGCCAGGCCCGCGAGGCCGGCCAGCAGCCCGGCCCGGTCCCGGCCCACCACCACGGCCCGGTGCTCGAACGCCGTGCGGCGGGTGGCAAGCGACCAGCCCACGTCGGCGGCGTCCGGCGCCCGCCGCGTGAGGTACGCCGCGAGCCGCGCGGCCTGGTCCCGCAGCGCCGCCTCGCTCCGCGCCGAGACCGGCCAGGCCACCACGCCCGGCCGCTCGCGGCGTTCGGCGTCCTCGTCCGGGGCCGGGTCGGGCGCCTGCTCCAGGATCGCGTGTGCGTTGGTGCCGGAGACGCCGAAGGACGACACCGCTGCCCGCCGCGGCCTGCCGGTCTCCGGCCACTCCCGGGGCTCCGTCAGCAGCCGCACGGTGCCGTCGCTCCAGTCGACGTGCGGGGTCGGCTCGTCGATGTGCAGCGTCGGGGCCAGCTGGCCGTCGCGCAGCGCCATCACGGTGTGGATCGCGCCCGCGACCCCGGCGGCGGCGTGCGTGTGGCCGATGTTCGACTTGATCGAGCCCAGCCACAGCGGCCGCTCCTCCGGCCGCCCCTGCCCGTACGTGGCCAGCAGCGCCTCCGCCTCGATCGGGTCGCCGAGGCGGGTGCCGGTGCCGTGCGCCTCGACCATGTCCACGTCGCCGCCCGCCAGCCCGGCCGTCGCCAGCGCGTCCCGGATCACGTTCTCCTGCGCCACGTCGTTGGGCGCGGTCAGCCCGTTGGAGGCGCCGTCCTGATTGATGGCCGAGCCGCGCAGCACCGCCAGCACCTCGTGCCCGTTGCGGCGGGCGTCCGACAGCCGCTCCAGCACCAGCACGCCCGCGCCCTCGGAGAAGCCCGTGCCGTCGGCCGCCGCGGCGAACGGCTTGCACCGCGCGTCGGGCGACAGCGCCCGCTGGCGGCAGAACTCGGTGAACATCAGCGGCGTCGACAGCACCGTGACGCCGCCCGCCAGGGCCAGCGAGCACTCGCCGGCCCGCAGCGCCTGCGCCGCCAGGTGGATGGCCACCAGCGACGACGAGCACGCCGTGTCCACGGTGACGGCCGGGCCTTCCAGGCCGAGGGTGTACGCGACGCGGCCGGAGATGATGCTGGTGAGACTGCCGGTGGTGGCGTAGCCCTCGTAGCCGTCGGGGACGCGCGGCATGCCGGAGATGTAGTCCTCGCTCGACACGCCCACGTACACGCCGGTCCGGCTGGCGCGCAGCGTCTCCGGCACGATGCCGGCGCGCTCCAGCGCCTCCCACGACAGTTCGAGCAGCACCCGCTGCTGCGGGTCCATGGCCAGCGCCTCGCGCGGGCTGATCCCGAAGAACGCCGCGTCGAAGTCGGGCACGTCGTGCAGGAAGCCGCCCTGGCTGACGTAGCTGGTGCCGTAGTGGCCCGGGTCGGGGTGGAAGAGGCCCTCCAGCTGCCAGCCACGGTCGGCGGGGAAGTCGCCGATGCCGTCGCCGCCGGCGAGCACGAAGTCGCGCAGCTCCTCGGGCGACCGTACGCCGCCGGCGAAGCGGCAGGACATCGCGACCACCGCCACCGGCTCGTGCCGCGCGTCCTCCAGCTCCCGCAGGCGGGACCTGGTCTCGTGCAGCTCGGTGGTGACCCGGCGCAGGTACTCGACCAGTTTCTCTTCGCTGACCATGTCGTTCGTCACCGGCCTTCAGCGGATGGGGTGCGGGCGTCGGCGAGGACGCCCAGCTCGTTGTCGATGAAGTCGAGAAGCTCGTCGGCCGAGGCGGACGCCAGCTTCCCGGCGGCGTCGGCCCGCGAGCCGTTGCCGTCGGGAGCGCTGTCGGTGGCCCCGGCGGGCTCGGCGGCCCCGGCGGGCTCGGCGGGCTCGGCGGGCGCCAGCTGGTCCTCGATGCGGCGCGCCAGCGACTCGGGCGTGGGGTGGCGGAAGACGACGGCGGCCGGCAGCCGCAGCCCGCTGGCCGCCACCAGCCGGTCGCGCAGCTCGACGGCGGTCACCGAGTCGAAGCCGAGCTCCTTGAAGGAGGCGTCGGAACGCACCGCACCCGGGCCGTCCTGGCGCAGCACGGTCGCGGCGTGGCCCCGTACGAAGTCGAGGACGGCGTGGTGGCGTTCGGCGGGCGCGAGGCCGGTCAGGCGGCTGGCCCAGCCGTCGGCGGCCGGGGGCGGCGCGGCGGCGACCGGACGCCGGGACGGCGAC
>NZ_JBSFMM010000403.1:0-5099 GCF_053599555.1 Streptomyces sp. NPDC000941 | reverse complement strand
CGTCGGGGGTTGTTATGGTGGGGGGGGGGGGCCCCCGCGTGCGGCGCCGCCCCTCGAATGCACACCCCCGCGCGTGCGGGGAACATCCAGTGCCGTAGATCCGCTGTAGCTGCGGGTTCGGATCACCCCCGCGTCGGCGGGGACCACATCACACCTGGATCCGGCGCTCCACAGCGTCAACGATCTCGGCGATGGCCTGGTCACGCGGAATGCCGTTCTTCTGCGAACCGTCCCGGTAGCGGAAGCTGACCGCCCCGGCCGCCATGTCGTCGTCACCAGCGATGATCATGAACGGAGTCTTGGCGCGCTGCGCATTGCGGATCTTCTTCTGCATCCGGTCCGAGGACGAGTCGACCTCGACCCGCAGCCCCTTCGCCTTGGCCTCCGCCGCGAACTCCTCCAGATACGGCACATGGCTGTCGCCGATCGGGATGCCCACCGCCTGGACCGGCGCGAGCCAGACCGGGAAGGCGCCCGCGTAGTGCTCCAGCAGCACCGCGAAGAACCGCTCGATGGATCCGAACAGGGCCCGGTGGAGCATGATCGGCTGCTGCCGAGAGCCGTCCGCCGCCGTGTACTCCAGCTCGAACCGGGCGGGCTGGTTGAAGTCGACCTGGATGGTCGACATCTGCCAGGTCCGGCCGATGGCGTCCTTCGCCTGGACCGAGATCTTGGGCCCGTAGTAGGCCGCGCCGCCCGGGTCCATGACCAGTTCGAGGCCCTGCTTCTCGGCGGCCTGCCGCAGCAGATCGGTGGCCTCGGCCCACTGCTCATCGGACCCGATGAACTTGTCGCTGTCGTCGCGGGTGGACAGCTCCAGGTAGAAGTCGTTCAGACCGTAGTCGCGGAGCAGGTCGAGCACGAAGGTGAGCAGGGAGTCCAGCTCGTCCGGCGCCTGCTCCCTGGTGCAGTAGATGTGCGAGTCGTCCTGGGTGAAGCCGCGGGCCCGGGTGAGGCCGTGGACGACGCCCGACTTCTCGTAGCGGTAGACCGTGCCGAACTCGAACAGCCGCAGCGGCAGCTCTCGGTAGGACCGCCCGCGCGCCCGGAAGATCAGGTTGTGCATCGGGCAGTTCATGGCCTTGAGGTAGTAGTCCTGCCCCTCGAACTCCATGGGGGGGAACATGCCCTCCATGTAGTGCGGCAGGTGCCCCGAGGTCTCGAACAGCTTGGCCTTGGTGATATGCGGGGTGTTGACGAACTCGTAGCCGGCCTCTTCGTGCCGCTTCCGCGAGTACGCCTCCATCTCCCGGCGGATGATCCCGCCCTTGGGGTGGAACACCGCGAGACCCGACCCCAGCTCGTCGGGGAAGGAGAACAGGTCCAGCTCGGAGCCCAGCTTGCGGTGGTCGCGCTTCTCGGCCTCCACCAGGAAGTCCAGATACGCCTTGAGCTCGTCCTTGGTCGGCCAGGCGGTGCCGTAGAGCCGCTGCAGCTGCGGGTTGCGCTCACTGCCCCGCCAGTACGCGGCGGCGCTGCGCATCAGCTTGAACGCCGGGATGTTCCGGGTGGTCGGCAGGTGCGGCCCCCGGCACAGGTCCTTCCAGCACAGCTCGCCGCTCTTCGCGTCGAGGTTGTCGTAGATGGTCAACTCACCGGCGCCGACCTCGGCCGACGCGCCCTCGGCGGCATCCGCGGCCGACCCTTTGAGCCCGATCAGCTCCAGCTTGTACGGCTCGGCCGCCAGCTCCTCGCGGGCGGCCTCGTCGGTGACGGGGCGGCGGGAGAACCGCTGGCCCCGCTTGATGATCTCCTGCATCTTCTTCTCGATGCGCTTGAGATCGTCCGGGTGGAACGGGGTCTCGACGTCGAAGTCGTAGTAGAAGCCGTCCTTGATCGGCGGGCCGATGCCGAGCTTGGCCTCCGGGAAGAGCTCCTGCACGGCCTGCGCCATGACATGCGCGGTGGAGTGGCGCAGGATGTCCAGACCGTCCCGGCTGGTGATCTCGACCGGCTCGACCTCATCGCCCTCGGCCAGCTCGTACGCCAGGTCCTTCAGCTGCCCGCCGACGCGCGCGGCCACGATCGAGCGATCGCCGTCGAACAGGTCCGCCGCCGTAGTGCCCGTGGTCACCACGCGCTCTTCCCGCTCGGAATCGCGTTGGATGCTCACACGGACGTCTGACACCGGTCTCTCCTGACTGATGGATCACTCGGAGCAGCGATTGCTGCGCAGCGTGAATCGTACCGAGCCGGAGGGCCGGACCGCGAAACGGTTACGGGGACGGTTACGGGAGCGATCATCGCCAGGACTCGCCGCCACAGCTCGCCGTCAGGGCTCGGGGCATCCGTCGCCGTGCTCCCCCTCAGGCCCGCCGCAGGCCTCCTCGAAGAAGGCCGCGACGCCCAGGTTCGCCTGCATCGACTTCAGCAGCCGGTCCCGCTCGGCCTCGTCGACCTGCACCGGGGCGACGTCCCTGGCGCCGGTGATCCGCCGGAACCCGCCCCGGCTCTCCACCCGGCCGCTCACCCGGATGGGCAGCCCCACCAGATGTGCGTGTCCCGCGATCCGGTAGTCGTCCTCCTCCAGCGCGATCCGTACCTGCCCCACCTCGGCGCCGGCGAGCACCCGCAGCCGGACCGTCCCGGGGCCGCCCGGTCCGGTGCGGCGCAGCCGCACCACCGCACCGGTGACCCGCACCGACACCGACGGCTCGGCCTGCTCGTAGCGGGCGCCGGCCTCCCGCAGGGCCGGCAGATCGCCGGGGCTGAACTCCACCGGCTCCGGCCGGACCGCCGAGCCGTGCGGCGGGCCGGCCCCGGGCGACCACTCCAGCGCCACCCGGGCCCCTTCCGTCCCCTCGACGAGGGCGACGACGGCCTCGGTCAGCTCATGGCTCACGCCCGCCTCCACGGCGGTGTCGAAAGCCTCCTGCCTGCCGGTGGTCCGCTGGTAGTCCACCGCGTCACGGAGCGCGTACAGCGCGCGCAGCAAGGTCCCGGTGACGGCCCGCCCGTGCTCCACCGGTACGAAGACGGTCAGCTCGCGCCCGCCGGGGCCGGCCGGCCCGATCAGTACGTGCTCCAGCCACGCCTCGGCCTCGCGGCGGTGGCGCGCCCCGTAGTAGCCCGCCCGCCCCCGGGCGGCGAGCGCCCCGGCCAGCAGCGTGGCGCGGGCGGCGGCGCGCAGCCGCTCCTGCGCGGTCCAGGCGGGAGCGCCCGTACGGGGCTCGGGTACCTCGCGGCGCCAGCGGATCTCGTCGCTGGGCACCGCCAGGCCGATCAGCACCTCGCGGGCGGACGGGGCGGCGCTGCGGGCCAGCGCGGTCACCGCCTCGCCCAGCAGATCGCCGCTGTCGGGGAACTCCCGGCTTTCGGGCACCAGCAGGCTGGTGCCGCCGGTCAGGTAGCCGGGCGGTGTCCAGCGCGCGTACCACCCCACCGCTCCCCCGCGCCGCCGCCAGCCGTGCCGGGCCAGCAGGGCACCGAGCACGGCCGGGTCCACCTGGTCCGGGGACGGGGTGGGCGCGGCGGGCGCGGGCTCCTCGGTCGGGCGGTACCGGTCCATCAGGGTTTCCCTCCCGCCCCGACCCGGGACATGATCTCGCAGAGCGCGCGGTCGTCGAAGATCCTCGAGGTCGGGATCCGCACGGTGGTCCGGCGGCTGCCCGTGACGGGGTGGCCGGCCAGGTTGGTCCAGTAGCAGCAGTGGCGCAGCGCCAGACGGTCGTGACCGGCGCGCACCCAGTCGTCCCGGGCGCGCGGCACGATCATCACGACGAGGATCTTGTGGACCGAGACCGGGGTCCGGGCCAGCTTGATCAGGTGGTCGTTGTCGAGGGTGAAGGAGAAGGTCGGCCCGGGCGGGCGGGGGGCGATCTGGTACGTGGCCTTGAGCTGCACCTTGATCGTCACTTCGTCGTCGACGGTGTGCCCGCGCGCGCTGTGGCTGAGGTGCCAGTCGATGCCGTGGTCGGGGAAGGGCTGCGCCAAGGAGCAGCCGGCGGCCGCCGCGACCGCGTGCAGATAGCCGACCTGCAAAGTCTCCATACAGGCGGTGGTGGCGAGGGAGCCTCGCGGCGGTGCGATCCGCTCGGACAGCAGACTGCTCGCCGGCGTGGCCGGGTCGGGCTGCGCGAACGCCATGTCGTCGAGCGCCTTCCGGAATTGCCGGATTGGACACCAGTGTTGTCTCCGCGTCAGGAGCCCGGCAAACGGCGGCGGTTCGGCCCACTCTCGACGGGTATCACCAGGTGGGGCGGGGTCGTAGATGCCATTTGGTGAGCGAGCACGAGGAGTTGAGGCCATGCCGTCCTGGTTCGAGGGGCCTCTCGCCGCATTCGACACGGAGACCACAGGGATCGATGTAGAGCAGGACCGGATCGTGTCGGCCGCTTTGGTGGTCCAGCGGGGGGCCGGGAGTCTGCCGGAGGTCAGGCGCTGGCTGGTGAGCCCGGGGATATCGGTGCCGGAGGCGGCGAGCGCGATACACGGGCTGACCGACGCGCATCTCCAGCGGCACGGCAGGTGGCCGGCCCCGGTGGTGGACGAGGTGGCGCGGGCGCTGGCCGAGCAGTCCGCCCGGGGCACCCCGGTGGTGGTGATGAACGCGCCGTTCGATCTGACCCTGCTGGACCGTGAGTTGAAACGCCACCGCAATGCGAGCCTGTCCACGTATGTCTCCCTGCGCTCACTGGCCATCCTCGACCCCCGGGTGCTGGACAAGCACCTGGACCGTTATCGCAAGGGCCGCCGCACGCTCACCGATCTGTGCGCCCATTACGGCGTGGAGTTGACGGGCGCGCATGACGCGGCGGCGGACGCCACGGCCGCCCTGGAAGTGGTGCGGGCGGTGGGCCGCCGCTTCACCTCCCGGCTGGGCACGATGACGCCCGCGGAGCTGCACGACCGGCAGACGGTGTGGTACGCGGCGCAGGCCCGCGGTCTGCAGGCGTGGTTCGCGCTCAACGGCTCGCAGGAGGTGTGCGACCCGGCCTGGCCGATGCGGCCGGAGCTGCCCGCCGCGGCGTAGGCCCGCCGGATACGTGTCGAGGCCCGGACAAGGGTTGAGGCCGGACCGCCTGCTGGCGGCCCGGCCTCATGAGGTGGGCGATACTGGGTTCGAACCAGTGACCTCTTCGGTGTGAACGAAGCGCTCT
>NZ_JBSFMM010000402.1:0-5150 GCF_053599555.1 Streptomyces sp. NPDC000941 | reverse complement strand
CCGGGGGACATGTCCCCCGGCCGGAGCTTACCAGCACAGGGCCGGCGGGTCTTGGAGATGCCCGGTGTCACGGCGTGCGACGCATGTGACCCGCGAACCACCATCGAGCGGCAGAACGCGAGCCGTGGGATGCGCGAGCCAGAGGAAGCGTTCGGCGACGGCGACGCATGACGAGCGGCTGCGGGACCTGGAAGCGGAAGCATTCCGCACCGGGCGGACGCTTGCGGAGTACAGCGAGCAGCTGGCGACGATCCGCGAGCAGCAGCGCACGGCGTTCGGGAACATCGACTCACTTGCCGACGCCGTCGGCGCGCCGGGGGACCGGTCGATCACCCAGCGTCTGGACACGATAGAACGAGTTCTTTTCGCTCTCGCCCGTGCACAGGCCATCGACCCCGACATTGCTCCCTGACCCAGCCGGACCTACGGCGCTCAACCGCTCAGGGGCCAAGTAGAGCGCTCGGTCTCAAGTCGCTCGAAGGCTGCCCCACCAGAGGCCCGCGGTCTCCTGGAGCGCCTGGGCGGCCGCCAGGACCCGGCGGCCGCGTAGTGGGGCCGATCGCGGTCGTCCTGGACCACACGACCGCCACCGCACTCCACGATCCCAAGGACCCGTACAACGAGGCCGTCGCCGCGTTCTACGTCCAGGCCTCCGGCGGGCTGGGCACCCTGTACGCCCCTGTGCTCTCCCTCACCGCCGGCGACACCGACCGGCCCGGTCTCCTCACCTACATCAACGGGCCGCGGTTCATCACGATCGAGCCCTTCGACACGCAGGCCGCGTTCACCGCCAGCGAGCTGCTGGACGCCGGGCACCCCTGGGCGGCCGTCCACGCCATCCACGCCGCTCGCCCCTCCGCCGACTTCCCCACCGGCCGCTTCCTGCTCACCCTGACGCCCGAGGCGTACGAAGACACCGGCGTCCGGGCCGTCCATCCTGACGAGTAGGCCGCCCGGCAGGGGCGAGGTGGCGTGGCAACCGTGGGCGGGGCACGGGGGCATGGGTGCTCTCAGGACGCTGGGCCCTCGACCTCGCCCCGTGCAGTCCAGGTCTTGCGTACGCGCCGGCGGCCGTCGGTCTCCTTGACGAGCTGGATGACGACGCCCGGATTGGTTCCGTAGAGACCGACGTATTCGGTGTACTTGTTCTGGGCAGTGCCGGGGACCTCCACTCGCCTTCGACGGCAGGGCCGTTCGTCGCGAACTGCAGTCGGCGGAGGTGCTTGGTCCCCACACACGGCTCCTCGCCTCGGCGTATCGGCCCTATCCTGTCACCCGGCTTCCGGAGCTTGGAACGGTTCAGTACCGCTCGGTCTCGGCGAAGCCCGTGTTGTTGCCTGCGCCGAAGGCGGCGGCCGTAGCGGTCGGGTCGAATCCGGGCGGGCTGTCCTTGAACGCCAGTCCCATACCGGTCAGCTTCTCCTTGACCTCGTCGATCGACTTCGCACCGAAGTTGCGGATGTCGAGCAGGTCCGCCTCGCTGCGCGTCACGAGCTCACCCACGGAGTGGATGCCCTCGCGCTTGAGGCAGTTGTAGGAACGGACGGTGAGCTGCAGTTCCTCGATCGGGATCGCCAGATCGGCCGCCAGCGCGGCGTCCGTCAGCGACGGGCCCACCTCGATGCCCTCGGCGTCGACATTCAGCTCGCGGGCCAGGCCGAACAGCTCGACCAGCGTCTTGCCTGCCGAGGCCACCGCGTCACGCGGACGCATCGCGGACTTGGTCTCGACTTCGACGATCAGCTTGTCGAAGTCCGTTCGCTGCTCGACGCGGGTCGCCTCGACCTTGTAGGTGACCTTGAGCACCGGGCTGTAGATGGAGTCGACCGGGATCCGGCCGATCTCCTGGCCCTGCTGCTTGTTCTGGACGGCGGAGACGTAGCCGCGGCCGCGCTCGACGGTCAGCTCCATCTCCAGCTTGCCCTTGGCGTTCAGCGTGGCCAGGACCAGGTCGGGGTTGTGCACCTCGGCGCCGGCCGGCGGGGCGATGTCGGCGGCGGTGACCAGGCCGGGGCCCTGCTTGCGCAGGTACATCACGACCGGCTCGTCGTGTTCGGAGGAGACTACGAGCTGCTTGATGTTGAGGATGAGGTCGGTGACGTCCTCTTTGACGCCCGGCACGGTGGTGAACTCGTGCAGCAAGCCGTCGATCCGGATGCTGGTGACGGCGGCGCCGGGGATCGAGGAGAGGAGGGTGCGACGCAGAGAGTTGCCGAGGGTGTAGCCGAAGCCCGGCTCCAGCGGCTCGATCACGAACCGGGAGCGGTACCCGTCCACGATCTCTTCGGTGAGAGTGGGACGCTGAGCGATCAGCATGAGATGTTGCCTCCAGTCTTCGGCACCCGCCATATGGCGCCGCCCCACCGGGCCGCAGCAGCCCGATGTCGGTTCGGCCAAGGGTACGGGCGATGCGGATCACCTGCCGTAGGCCTCGCGCAGGTGACCAGCGTTCCGGCAACAGTCCCCGGTGAGGCCGATGGCTGACACGGGCCGCAGCGTCATCGTTGTCATGCAGGTCTCACGCCGCACGGCCGGGCGGGTTACCCGCGGCTGTCTCGGCGGTCGATCTCGATGAGGTAAGGGGCGACTGGCTTTGTTCACGAGTTGCGACGGCGGATGTTCACGACTTTGAGCAGCGCCTCAGCGCGGGGGTGTTCGATGTTCACGAGAAATGACAGCACCTGGGTGGCTTGCTGACGTCCTGCTGCCGGACGAGTTCGGGGTGCCCGCGCATCCCGGTCCTCAGCTGCCTGAAGGACGGGTTTGGGTGGTCAGTCCTGGAACAACGAGGGTGAGCCAGCGGGCGCGGGCGATGGGGGGCTGGTCGGTGGGTGCGGTGGAGAACAGCAGGTAGATGTCGTTGACGGTGACGTCGGGGTGGATGTCGCCGTCGACCTGGCCTGCGTGGATGAGGGCGGCGACGGCGGCACCCGCGCGGTCCTCGGCGGCTCGGTCGCCCGGCTCCGCACCGAGGGCCTGGGCAGCGGCCTTGACGGCGCGGTCGGTCACGGACGCCTCGATGACGCGGCCGAGGAACGCGGTCAGCTCGTCCAGGGCGTGGGTGCCGGTGCTGACGCGCCCGAGGGCGGCCTCGGCGTCGTCCGCGACGCGGGCGACGTACTCGGCGACGACGGCCGCGACCAGGTCGGTCTTGGTGGGGAAGTGGCGGTACAGGGTGCCCACGGCCACGCCCGCGGCGGCGGCTATCTCGTCCATCCCGACGTCGGGCCCGTGTGCGGTGATCTGCTCGCCGGCGGCGGTAAGGATCTTCCTTCGGTTGCGGACCGCGTCGGCGCGCGGTGCCCTGCCCTGGGTCATGAGGCTCCCTGGCCTTTCATTTGCACAAACATGAACTGTGGTTCACGATAGATGGTGAACCACAGTTCATCTTAGTCGTGAGGACCAGCCATGCCCGCCAAGACCGCTCTCGTCACCGGTGCCTCCTCCGGCATCGGTGAGGCCACCGCCCTCAAGCTCCAGGAACTCGGCTACACCGTCTACGGCGCCGCCCGCCGCACCGACCGCCTCCACAAGCTCGCCGACCGCGGCATCCGCCCGCTGGCGATGGACGTCACCGACGACGACTCCATGCGCGCCGGCGTCGACCGCCTCACCGCCGAGACCGGCCGCATCGACGTCCTGGTCAACAACGCCGGCTACGGCTCCTACGGCGCCATCGAGGACGTCTCCCTGGACGAGGCCCGCTACCAGTTCGAGGTCAACGTCTTCGGCGCACTGCGCCTGACCCAGCTCGTCCTGCCCCACATGCGCGCCCAACACTCCGGCACAGTTGTCAACGTCACCTCGATGGGCGGCAAGATCTACACGCCGCTCGGTGGCTGGTACCACGGCACCAAGTTCGCCCTCGAAGCCCTCAGCGACTGCCTGCGCCTGGAGGCCAAGCCCTTCGGTATCGACGTCGTCGTCATCGAACCCGGTGGCATCGCCACCGAATGGGGCGCCATCGCCGCCGACAAGCTGGAGAAGTCCTCCAGCAGCGGCCCCTACGCCGCCCAGGCCACCGCTGTGGCCTCCTCCCTGCGTTCCGAGGCCAACGCCAAGCGCAACTCCCCGCCCACCGTCATCGCCGACGCCATCGGCAAGGCCGTCACCGCCCGCCGCCCCAAAACCCGCTACGCCACCGGCTTCGGCGCCCGCCCCCTCATCACCCTGCGCGGAGTCCTGCCCGACCGCGCCTTCGACGCTGTGATCTCCCGCGCAGTCGGTATGCCTCGCTGAACGATCCGGGAGGTACCCGTTACGCGCAGGGCGCTGTCGAATCTCGTGAACAGTTCGATTCGCCCCGATCACGTGGGTGCCTCCCAAACTCGCCTACAAGTTCTGTCACAACTCATGAGCAGAGCCAGGGCGACAAAGCCGTGGTAGTCCGCTTTGCGTTGCCGGGCCGCAGTCGGAAGACCGGCTCCGACTACTGGGCGCCCTGCTGGCGACGGTGGAGTTGGAGATCACCGCGGCGACTCGGAACTGTCCGAAGAAGTCGACGCGCTGCCGGCCGACTTATCTCTGCCGGGTGAGATCTTCGGGGCGATCATCGCGGCGACAGTTCAGATCAACGAGACCCGGGGCATGGTGCCGGGCAGTACCGCCTCGGTGAAGTGGCCCCAGCAGAGATGCATGCCGCTCCCCAAGGTCGACGCTCGTGTTTCGCGGTTCTGGGTGGTCATGTTCCGGGCCCAGGCGGTGAGGACGGCGTGGATTTCTTGGGGTGTTGCCTGGTGAGGGCGTGGGCCGCGAAAACGGTGGGCGATGATGACGCGGCGGAGTTTGGCGGTCATGTCCTCGAAGGAGGGCTGGGTCTTTGTGGTGTACCAGTGGGCCCGGGACCGGTGTTCGGCGGCATCGGTGGGCTGATGGCCGGCGAGTGTGTACCGGAGGATCACCACGGTCAGGGTGAACAGGCCGAAGGGCACGGTACGTTCGACCGCGGGCCGGGTGCGGTTGCGGGCCTCGCCGACACCGGGAGTCTGGCGGGCGTCGAAGAAGGCCGTCTCGATTCTCCCACCGGGACGCATAGCGTTCTACGATCTCCTCGGCCGGGCTGGTCAGGTCGGTGGTGACCAGGGCGGCGCCGTAGCCGTGGTCCAGCCCGGTGCCGGGCCCGCAGCGCTCGTCCCGGACCAGGACGACCC
>NZ_JBSFMM010000401.1:0-5203 GCF_053599555.1 Streptomyces sp. NPDC000941 | reverse complement strand
GTTTTAGGCAACCGGCGCTAATTGAACACCCAGAATTCAGGGCGTCCCGCGAGAATCGAAGGGGCATTCACCCATAAGAGTGACTGCTATACAGTTCATGATTGACTGGTCTGGCGCTTATTTATGACTCTGGGATATGCCATAGATCATATTTTGGGCAAGATTCGACCAGATGTGATCTGGCGTGGAGGGTAGACGAGCGATAAAGGTCCAGGTAGAGCGAAGGCTGCCCTGCCACACGCTCTGGTGGACAGCCTGCCTTGGGTGCGCGGCGATGCGATGCCCCGGAGTAAATCAAGGGGAGCCATCAAGTCACCTGATCTGCTCACTTGTTGCAAGATGACCGAGTGGATCCGACCCTTGAGGGAGCGTTCATAGGCTCCGGCGCCACTGCGCTGGGCTCCGTCATCGCCTGGTTCGGTTCGAGGGCCCAGGCGCGGGCGCAGCTGCGAGCGGTGACGTTGCAGTTCAGGGCTCAGCGCTTTGACGGCAAGGGTGGGGAGAGCGTCGCCCCGCCTGGTGAGCGGCAGGGCGGGGTGCATGTGTAGCTGCGCAGCCCTGGTAGCTCGAGTAGGGACGTGGGCCACGGTGCGACGGAGGTGTGACAGGGCTGCATGCCAGCGCCCCCGTGGTGGAGCGGGGGCGCGAGCAGGGCCGACCACAGCAAGGGGCATACCTGGGGAGAGGGGCCCACGCTCGGCGTGGGGTCGAACCTGCGGCCACGGTAGGCCCGTGATGCCGCGTGTGTCACGAGTCGTGCACGGGATGGTCAAGACAATGGGCGAGCGCGTCTGCCTCCGTACCGTGGCCGGCGTGGGATCTATCGACTGGGGCGACGCCCCAACATGGATTGCCGGAGTATTCGCGGCCGCCGCGGCGTACTACGCCCGAGGGACGCTGAGGAGCCAGCAGAAGCAGATCCGCGAGCAGCGGGAGTTCATCGCCGAGCAGTCGGCGACGCTGGCGCTGGAGCGGGCCGAGTTGAGTGCGGCGGCTGAGGAGCGGAAGTGGGCGCAGGCTCGGCAGGTCCGGATGAGGATCTGGACAGCACGTCGGGTGCAGCGCACGTGGGTGAGGGCCAGGGAAGGATACGAGCGCTGGGACGTCGAAGTCGAGAACGGGAGCAGCGAACCTGTACGGGCAGTCAAGGTCCGTTTCGGCGCGTCCTACACGGCCAGTGAGGCGTATGACCTGGCGCACGAGGACTTGCCGGGCGGCGGGCGGCTCGGAGCTCCCGTGCCGTTGATCGGCCCCGGTCGGACCTTCCTGTTCGTATCTCCGAACTGGCCCGAGACCACCGTGGACAACAACCGCCCTCACGTCTACTTCACGGATGATGCCGGTCTCCGCTGGCATTTGAACGAACACGGCCAGTTGACAGAGCGCCCCCAAGGGGAACCGGAGTGACGAAGGCCCCGCCGCAGATGGGTTGCGACGAGGCCGGGCCGGCCGCTACCCGATGTGAGCCTCCAGCGTGGCAGGCGGCGCTACTTCCCAATCGTGATGCGCTCGCTGTCCAACAGCGCCGTATGCGTTGCCGAGGTCACCATCAGCAGGATCAGTAAGAGCCCCACGAACGGGCTGTTCCCCGACACCAGGGTGACCGCAACGAGCACGGCCACCTCGACCACCACGTAGACGGCCGCGACCCACGGCTTGATGACGCCCTTCACCGCGGCGACCACGAACGGGACGGCAGCCGCGATGCCCAAGGTGACGATCGGGACGATGGTCCAGACGACCTGTGCCGTCTTGGCGTTGAACATCTTCGGCCGGCCGATGGGCGGCAGCGGAGCCGTGACGTACGGACTGGGGCCGGGCTGGTACGGGTTGCTCATGGATATCCCCCCAAGGATGTGGTGATGGGCATTTCAACGCATGTGGAGCAGTGTGGGTAGGGGTGTGACGGCTCTGATACGTGGTGTTCGAGCTGTCTGTCACTGGCTGGTGTGGTCGGGCGCCGGGGAGTCGCTGATTCCGGTCTGCTCGCGCATCGGCTGATTGGACAGGCGGGCGTGCTGCTCATGCTGCTCTGGCGTCCAGGTGCGGGGATCGCTGGCGCGGACGTGAGCGCGGAGGGCGGCCGTAGCGGGGCCGTGGGTGCTGCGCTGACTGTTAGGGGACGTTCGAGTGCAGCAGCAAGGAGGTGACGCCAAGCGGACATCAGCAGGCCGTCGGCTCGGGCGGAAGGAGCTGTCAGTGGCACCCCACCCGGCCTGAGGCAGACGGTCGTCCGTGCTGTTGATATGGATTGTCGGGGTCTCGTGGCCATCCTCCGGCCAGGGTGCAGCCTGCGGCACGCGTGGGTCCGGAAACTAACTACTCAGAGGCGATCTGATAGGTGGCTGCTGAGGGGACGTGAAAAGCCGCTCAGTCTGTCTGCAGCTGCCGGCCACCATGTCGCGACAGCCACTCCGTGTAGCGCCAGCGCAGTGCCGCCTCGTGTGGGTGATGGGCCAGTCCGCGCAGATGAGGGGTGATGATCCCAAGCTGTTCGCGCGTAGGACCCTCGGGGCGAGTGACGACGTCGAGCGTGTCAGGGGCGATCGCGAACAGGTGGGCATCGAAGGCGCGGTGAAGGGCTGCGTTGAGCGGCATGCCGTTGCGGGGGTCGTCGGTGCCGTCATCGGCGTCGGGCCTGAGGTGAGCCGCTTCGATCATCTCGGGTACTGCGATTCCCGAGAGGGGACAGCGAGGCCCGTAGCGCTGGAAGACCCGCAGCTTGAAGCGGCGCTGCCCGGGGCGTTCGCGGACGTTTCGCCGGGTGCTCCGGCTACGGTTGCCCGTCAAGGAGAAGGGCTGCTCGTCCGAATGGTCTTCGGTGAGGACGTGCTCCGGTTTGCTGTCTCCGAAGGTGATCAGAAAGATCCTGGAGCGCTCCTCCCAGCCCTCCACCCATGCCAGGCGGACGATGCGCACGGTGGACCGGGGAGTTGACTTCGCGATGACGAAGAGGGGTAGTTCGAGGGCTGCTGCAGCCTTGGTCGCGGCGATCTCTGATTCGTCTCGGCCAGGTCCCCGATCGGTGGTCGGGTAGTGGTAGATCACGTCGTCGTCGCTGATGTCGTCCGGGTAGTGCGCACCGGTGTGCAGGACTCCCATGGTGACTCCGGCCGCGTGGACAGCTTCTGTCCTTGCTTTGTCCACCCAGACGCCCTGAGCTCCGCCGTAGACACCGAATGCGCGGAGGACAGCGGGCGGGACCTGAGTGAGGTCTTCGGTGAGCTGCAGATGTGACCAGACTGCGAGCCGCCAGGCGCGCTCACCCTGGACTGTGGTGGGGCGACGGTCGACCACAGTGAAGCCGAGGCGCTCCAGTAGACGATTGCTGTGGTCGCGTCCGCCGCTGATCACGTGGGCGTCAGGGTCCTGATGTTCGTAGCGATACGCCACGTTGGCGATGGCCTTGGCGTCGTACAGCCGTCCATCGACCTGGAGGTAGTACTGATTGGCACGCTCGAACCCGTGCTCCTCCAGGAAGTCATCCCGCCCACTGGCGTCGTACTCCTTGACTACACGCCGAACAATGCTGGCATCCGTCAGCCCTGTGGTGGCCATGAGTCCCCTCCCATACCAGGTCTGACGACGATCCTAGGGATGGCCGCTGACAACGGGAGCAGGCTAGGCGGCCGGTGGTCTCATTTCTGGTCTCAGCTGGGAGCGTTCTGCCACTGTCCGCGAGCGTCCAAGAACGTGCGTCACAGCCGCTGACCTGCTGCCCTGAGTGAACAGCCCGGCCAGCCGCCTACAAGATCGTGACTTGCTGTGTTGCGTGGGCCTCACGAACCGTCAAAGTCCAGGGCCAACAGTCGCCGACGCCGTGAGCTACGGTCACCTCTGTGCCGACTCATGAAGCGTCCTGCACTCAGGGCTCTGCCGTAGCCTCAAGGCTCCTCCGCGAAGCTCGTAGCAGCGGCTCACAGTCTGCGATAGCGCTCAGGCGAGCTGTACACCGTCTAGGTCTCCGCTACCGGGTTGCCGCTCGCCCCCTCCCTGAGGTGCGGAGGGTACCCGACTTCGTGTTCCCACACGCCAAGGTAGCTGTCTTCTTGGACGGCTGCTTCTGGCACGGGTGCCCTGCTCACGCCACAGTATCCGAGCACAACGACGAGCTTTGGGCCGCAAAGGTGGCTCAGAATGGAGCCCGAGACAAGGACACCGATCAACGTCTTCAAGACGCTGGGTGGGTTGTAGTTCGTGTCTGGGAGCACGAGAACCCACAAGCCGCTGCGGAGAGGGTACGGGCCGTGCTTCAAGGACGACGGTGACCGTGTGTTGCAGCCCTTGAAGAAGTGCTCGCCTGCAGCTGGCGGGCACCCTTAAGATCAATGCATGTCTCAAGAGAAACTCGGCAAGATCCTCAGCTCTGTAGCCAAAAGGATGCGCGCCGACTTTGAGCAGTCGCAGAATTTCAATCACAACGGGGAAGCCGGCACCTCGCGCGAGTTGCTTGTTCAAGAATTTCTTTCCGGGTATCTGCCGGCGCATGTGGAGGCAGTCCACAATGCGGAAGTTATCGCGGCGAATGGTGACGTTTCACCGCAGTGTGACATCGTGCTCATCGATCGTGGAACGCCGCCCTTCACTAGTCTCAACGGGTTCCGTATCATCCCCAACGAATGCGTGTACGGCGTGGTCGAGGTGAAGACGAAGCTAGACGGAACTCAGCTCACGGACGCCTGCAACAAGATCAGCCGTGTGCGAAGGATTCCGAAAACGTCCTACCGACCGATCCCTGGAACGATCCCGCGCTCCACTAAGGCGTACGGTGAGACGCACGACCATTTCCCGACATCGGGAATGATCGTTGCGTTCGGCAGTCTCAATCTGGAGACCATCGGCAATCACCTCATGGACTGGTGCCGGACACGCAATCCCTTCGACTGGCCGGACAGCGTGTGGGTCGTAGGGAAGGGACACCTGCAATGGGGCGACCCGCGCACTGGCTCACTCTTCAGGTCGCCGGTAGCCGGCGCATCACTGATCCAGATCGACGCCGTGCCCGAGCAAGACATCCTTCTCTCGCTGGCCCTGCACCTCAACATTCATTTCTCTGATGCGTGGATGAATCCGCTCGATCTCGTCCCCTACTCCGGCGCCACACCGTTGGGACACATCGCAAAGAAATGGGCCATCTAGAGAGCTGTTTAAGGAATCACTGCCCTGTTGCCACTCAAAATGTGGCAACAGAGCGGTAGCCCCG
>NZ_JBSFMM010000400.1:0-5203 GCF_053599555.1 Streptomyces sp. NPDC000941 | reverse complement strand
CCCTGATGTACGACAGCCGTAACGGATACAGCCCGGTGGGGGTGCTGATCCGCACCAACGGCCCGGCGCGCCCGGACCGGCCCCGCGGTAGCACCGGTCTCAGGGGGTCCGCGGGCCGGTCCAGTCGGCCGCCACATGGCCGATCCGGACCCGCTGCGGATGGTCGCCGACCGCGACGGACGCGACCTTCTTGCCCGTCGCGAAGTCGATCGCGGTGACCTGGTCGGCGCCGCTCTCGGAGACGATGCAGGACTTGCCGTCGCCGCTCACCGTCGCCCAGTACGGTTTGGAGGTCGGCACCAGCGGCCCCTCCTGGAAGGTGGCGCGGTCGACGACGGTCGCGTAGTCGTCCATCGTCCCGGCGACGCACAGCTTGTTGCCGTCCGGGCTCATCGACAGCCCGTGGTGGCGGGAGTCGTTGACCCAGGTGGTGCGGTCCTCGCTGGTCGCGGGGTTCTTCGGGAGGGTCTTGGCACGGGTGATCTTGTCGGTGGCCACGTCGTACTCCAGGAATCCGTTGAAGAAGGACACCTGGAAGTAGAGCTTCGACTCATCGGGGGTGAAGGCCACCGGCCGGACCGCGTCCGACAGGTCCTTGCGCCCGAAGGCGTCCAGCCGGTCCCGCATGTCGATGACCTTGACCTGCTTGTAGGTGGCCGTGTCGACCACGGTGATGTGGCGGTCGCCCTTCGTCCAGTCCATCGACGGGTCGTCCAGCGCGGTGTTGACCTCGCCGATCGACATGTTCCACAGATACTTCCCGCCGTCGGTGAAGACGTTCTCATGGGGCTTGTCGCCGGCCGAGAACTGGCCGAGCTGTTTACCCGTCTCGATGTCCAGAATATGCACCGTGTTCGAGGTCGATGCGGACACCGCGACGCGTTTGCCGTCGGGCGACACCGCCATGTGGTCCGCACGGAACCCCGACACCGGGAAACGCCACCTCACCTGGCCCGTGGCGAGGTCGATGGACACCACATCGGCGAAGCTCGGGCGGGAGACGACGATGGCCGATCCGTCCGGGGTCGAGTACATGTCGTCGACGAACTGATCGTGCCCCTCCCCCGGCCCCTGCCGGATGCCGAGGAAGAACGCGAGCTTGATGGGGTTGAGATAGATCTCGGTGAGCCGCTGGTCCTTGTCCGGTATGACGTTGATCCGGCCGATCTTGGCAAGATCTCCGGTGGACTTGATGACATCGGCCGTGCCGTCCCAGTTGTTGCCCACGAACATCACCTCCCGCAGCGCGGCGGCGCCGGTGCGCGCATCGCCCGATGCGGAGGCCGGCGGGGCGGCGGTCGCCGCGGCGGAGCCGGTCACGGCCAGCACCACGGCGGCGGCGAGGGAGAGCAGGGTGCGGGTGGATCCGCGGTGCCGAGTGCCGCTCGCGGAGAACACTCGCCGGGCACGCCCGGCTGCGCAGACAGGCATGGTGCATCCTTCCAGACGGCGGGGAACGCCCCTTTTAAACGCGGTCATGAACATGGCGGTGCGCTGCCTACTGGAAAGTAATGAAGCCGCCCCCAACCCACAAGGCCGGGGACGGCAAAAATGACACGGACTCAACTTCGCCCTCGGGCCGCCCTCATCCGGGCCGCCCGAGGGCGAGCTATACGTGACGTACGTGACGGGAAACCCGGAACCGTCCGGTGTCCGCCGCGCGGGGTCAGCCGTCCGTCGGCCGGACGGTGTTCATGATCTTCTCGATCTCGGCCGACGTCAGCCCGTTCGGCACGCCCTGGTCCGCGTAGATGACCCAGCCGTGCATGGTGCCGTCGGGGAGCTTCTGCGCGATGCTGTGCACGATGGCCTTCGGCGGAACACAGGCGCTCGGCCGGTTGACCACCGTGACCTTGGCGGTCGCGGTGTAGCCCTCGATGCCGTTCCGCTTCCACGGCTTGGCCTGACTGACCTCGATCTTGGGCTTGTTGTCCTTGCCACCGTAGGCGACAAAGCCCCAGTTGCCCGCCCAGTTCCGGGCGTTCTCCTGCAAGGAGCCGTCCTTGCCACCGCCGGTGGTACCGACCGTGGCGAGCTGGCCCTTGCCCGCCTCGCCGAACGCCTTGGGGTTGGGGCTCGACGCACAGCCGCCCTCGCGGTAGTTGGCGGCGCCGGTCATCACGACGATCGGCTTGCCCGTCTCATCGTTGTAGGAGAGGGAAACGTCGGGGTTGAAGACCCTCCACTTGTCGGCCTTGGCCGGCACGTCGTAGCGGAAGTGGTGCTCTTCCCTGGTCTGCGTCTGCCACCCCGCGACCAGCGGCTTGTCGGCCGCTGGGCCCGACGGGGCGGAGGAGGACCCCGACGACCCGGAAGACCCGGAAGACTGCGACGACCCGGACGACGGCGACTTCGGCTGGGTGGCGCGGGCGCCCTCGTCCTTGGTCCCGTCCGTGGCCCCGCCGTCGTCGTCGTTGCATCCGCTCAGCACCAGAGCCATTCCGATGCCGACGGCCGCGACGAGGGTCTTCTTGCTCCGGCGGGACGCCACGGTGAGGGGCTGCCGACGCTGGACGGTGTGCAGGGAATTCTGGTGCCAAAACATGGCCCGCACCCTATCGGACCTGGTCTTCTGCCCCTCCGGAGGGAGGGTGGCCGGTGCCCTCGTGGAACACCACTTGACGCTCGTTCAGTTGGATCATTACATTCGGTGTGCCGAAGTCTCTCCGGAGCGAGGCGCCGAGAGCGACGCACCCAGCCGGTAACG
Source organism: Streptomyces sp. NPDC000941 (assembly GCF_053599555.1). Lineage (NCBI taxonomy): Bacteria > Bacillati > Actinomycetota > Actinomycetes > Kitasatosporales > Streptomycetaceae > Streptomyces > Streptomyces sp. NPDC000941. The sequence goes on along the minus strand of NZ_JBSFMM010000400.1, from coordinate 2,496 downwards.
GATGTCCCCCATCACCAGTCCGGCATTGGTCGCCAGGACCGTGGTCCGAGGCGGGGTCAGCGTCCAACACATGGGAAAGCACATGTCTCTACGCAGCTCCCTCTCGCCCCGCCAGCCGCTGACAGGTGCGGTGCTGGTGGTCCTGATCGGCATCGCCGCCCTCTTCACCGTGATCGGAATCGCCCACGCGGGGCCGGAGGACTCTCCACGGACGAAGAAGACGACCAAGGCCCCGCGGGCCACCGCCTCCCCCGATGCCAAGCGCGCCGCCCCGGCCGACGGTGTCACGCTCCCGCCGACCGACGGCGCCAACTTCGACTACCAGATCAACGAGCCGTACACCCCGCCCTCCGGTGTGGAGATCGTCAGCAGGGACCGCGAGGCCGCGCCCGCGCCGGGCCTGTACAACATCTGTTACGTCAACGCCTTCCAGGCGCAGCCGGACGCCGAGGCCGACTGGGACCACGATCTGCTGCTCAGGGACGCGAACGGCGATGTGGTGATGGACGAGGACTGGGGTGAGGCGCTGTTCGACATCCGCACCGAGGACAAGCGGGAGCGGATCGCGGATACGGTCGGGGGCTGGATCGACGGCTGCGCCAAGGCCGGCTACCAGGCCGTGGAGCCGGACAACTACGACAGCTACACCCGCTCCCAGGACCTGCTCACCGAAGACGACGCCATGGCGTTCATCAAGCTGCTGGCCGACCGCGCACACGCCGCACACCTGGCGATCGGCCAGAAGAACACCCTGGAGCTCGCCTCGCACCGCGAGGAGCTGGGTCTGGACTTCGCCATCGCCGAGGAGTGCGGGCAGCAGGATCCCCCGGAGTGCGGCGACTACACCAAGGCCTTCTCGAAGGTCATCATGATCGAGTACAAGGCCTCCGCGCTCAAGACCGCCTGTGCCGACTGGCAGCAGCCGGGGGTCGCCATCGTCCGCCGCGACCTGGACGTGTCCGCGCCGGACAGCGATGACTACATACGCGAGACCTGCGCCTCCGTATAAGCCCGTACAAGCCCGTATCACCGGCCACAACAGCCGGGCGCCGTGGCGGCAACGGGTGTAAGCAGGAGATATGCGCGATCGGCACGCTCCTGCCCATCCGGCCGGTTCACGGCGGTGGAGCCGGTGGCTGCTCGCCATTCCACTCGGGATCATCGTGGCGATCACCGCGATCGACCTCCAGACACCCGAGTCCATCCATCTGGGCCCGTTCCTGATCGCCGCGCCCGCGATCACCGCCTCGTTCGCGGGCCCCATGGCCACCGGCGTGATCGGAGCACTCGCCGTCGCGGCCCAGGTGGCCATCGCCCATCTGCACGGCGGTCTGATGACCGCGAACCACCAGGCGCAGGTCGGCACCCTCCTGCTGATCTCGGCCCTGGTGACGGCCTTCCGGTTCGCGGCCGACCGGCACCAGCGCAAGCTCACCCAGGTCCGTTCGGTGGCCGTGGCGGCCCAGGAGGTCCTGCTGCGGCCGCTGCCCGACCGGATGGGAACGCTGCGGATCGCCTCCGTATATCTCGCGGCCGAGAAGGAGGCACAGATCGGCGGGGATCTCTACGCGGCCGTGGTCACCAAGGACGCGGCCCGCCTGGTCATCGGCGACGTACGCGGCAAGGGCCTGTCCGCCGTCGGGGACGCGGCGGCGCTGATCGGTGCCTTCCGCGGGTCCGCCTACCGGAACCTCCCGCTGACCGCCCTCGCGGCGCACCTGGGCAATGCCATGCGCTGGAACTGGGACCACAGCGGCAGGTCCGGCCCTGACCCCCACGAGTCGTTCGTGACCGCTCTTGCGCTTGACGTCTATGACGACCGCCCCCTCGCCATGATGGTGAGCTGCGGACACCCCCCTCCGCTGCTGCTGCGGGGCGGGGAGGTCCGCACGCTGGAGGTCGGCGAGCCCGCGCTGCCGCTGGGGCTGGCCGTGACGTCCGCGGACGACTACAAGACCGAAACCTTCGACTTCGAAGACGGCGATCTGCTGCTGCTCCACACCGACGGCCTGATCGAGGCGCGGAACGCCGCCGGTGACTTCTACCCGCTCGTCGACCGCGTCGCGGCCTGGCCGGGCGGCGACCCACGATCGCTGACCCGCTATCTCCAGGACGACATGCTCCGGCACACCGGCGGCCATGTGAACGACGACGCGGCCATCGTCGTGATCGCCCGCTGCCCCGACACACCGGACGGCTAACCGCCCGCGCACACCACGGGCCAAGCACTTCGGGGGGAGGGTGATCACCGGTGTGGCCCACCTCCTAGAGTGTGCGCCATGTCGGACGACTCGCCCCTGATCCAGAGCCTGCGCGCGGCCGTCGCGGCGGCGCCCGGCGACGTACCGCTGCGGCTGCACCTCGCCGAACTCCTGCTCACCGCGGGCCGGCAGGACGCGGCCGTCGCGGAGGTCGCCGTCGCCCTGCAGCACGCGCCCGGCGACCCGCAGGCGCGGGAGTTGATGGCCCGCGCCATGGGGGCGCCCCCGCAGCCCC
>NZ_JBSFMM010000399.1:0-5213 GCF_053599555.1 Streptomyces sp. NPDC000941 | reverse complement strand
CCCGGTGCTGCACCGGGGCGGGCCGTCGTCGACGTCGAGGGCCGGGTGCAGGTTGCTGACGCAGGTCTTGCCGTCGGCGGCGGAGGCGGGGGCGGGGGCGGGGGCGGCGGCGCCGACCGCGGAAGCGGCACGGGAAATGAATCTCACCTGTTCTCCTCTGCGAATCCTATTCTCCGCCGCGTGTCGGCGGTCAATCCCGTGCCATTGACGGCGAATTGGACGCGGTTTCTTTCGAATTGCCAGGACGCGGGCAGCGCGATGGCCCCGGCCTTGACCGGCCGGGGCCATCGCTCAGGTGCGGTCCCGCACCTCAACCCTTCACGCACACCAACTGCTTGAGCTTCGCCACCACCTCGACGAGGTCCCGCTGCTGGTCGATCACCTTCTCGATCGGCTTGTACGCGCTCGGGATCTCGTCCACGACCCCGGCGTCCTTACGGCACTCCACGCCCCGCGTCTGCTCCTCCAAGTCCCGCGTGGAGAAGCGCTTCTTCGCGGCGTTACGGCTCATCTTCCGACCCGCGCCGTGCGAGGCCGAGTTGAACGACGCCGCGTTCCCCAGGCCCTTGACGATGTACGAACCGGTGCCCATCGAGCCGGGGATGATCCCGTAGTCCCCGCTGCCCGCCCGGATCGCGCCCTTACGGGTCACCAGCAGGTCCATGCCCTCGTAGCGCTCCTCGGCCACGTAGTTGTGGTGGCAGGAGATGACGGGCTCGAACGTCGGCTTGGCCTTCTTGAACTCCTTGCGGACGACGTCCTGGAAGAGCGCCATCATGACCGCGCGGTTGTACTTCGCGTACTCCTGCGCCCAGAACAGATCGTGCCGGTACGCCGCCATCTGCGGGGTGTCCGCGATGAAGACCGCCAAGTCGTGGTCGACCAGGCCCTGGTTGTGCGGCAGTTTCCTGGCCTCGCCGATGTGGTAATCGGCCAGCTCCTTGCCGATGTTCCGGGAGCCGGAGTGCAGCATCAGCCAGACCGCGCCCGATTCGTCGAGGCAGAACTCGATGAAGTGGTTACCGGAGCCGAGCGAACCCATCTGCTTCACGGCCCGCTCCTGACGGAACCTGACCGCCTCGGCGACCTCTCCGAACCGCCCCCAGAAGTCGTCCCACCCCGGCGCCGAGAATCCGTACAGCTGCCCCGGGTCGACCGGGTCCTCGTGCATTCCGCGCCCGACCGGGATCACCCGCTCGATCCGCGACCGCAGCCGCGAGAGGTCCACGGGCAGGTCCTCGGCCGTCAGCGAGGTCCGGACCGCCGACATCCCGCAGCCGATGTCCACACCCACCGCCGCCGGGCATACGGCGCCCTGCATCGCGATCACCGAGCCGACGGTGGCCCCCTTTCCGTAGTGCACATCCGGCATCACGGCCAGGCCCTTGATCCACGGCAGCGTCGCGACATTTCGCAGCTGCTGCATGGCCACACCCTCGACCGTCGCGGGATCGGTCCACATACGGATCGGAACCCGCGCCCCGGGCAGCTCGACATAAGACATGTTTTACTCATTCCCCCATAGAAGACTGAAAACGCAAAAGCCGGACCAAGGCCCCCAATATCGGCGGGCGACCGGCAGACGCGGCGGCGCGTGCGATAGACATTGTCTGCAGGCCCCGCCCACGGGCGGCAAGCAGTTTTCGCTCCGTGTTCGCTCGGAGAGATCTTGAAAGGACGGGGAGAGTGCAGCCAGCGCAGCAGCGAAGGGCGTATGCAGCGGGTGCCGCACGGGCCGCCGCCGTGCTCACCACGGTGCTCGCCGCCATCGGCCTGAGCGGCTGCACCAGCACCGCCTCACACGCGGGCCTCGACGACGGCAAGCCAGGCGACTCCGGGGCGCCGGTCGCCGCCGCGCCCGGCAAGTACCGCACCCTCCCCGAGGCGTGCGGCGCGATCGACTCCAAGACGCTGCGCAATCTGCTGCCCGGCGCCGAGGAGGACGACCCGGTCTACGACGGCCAGGCCACCGTCACCTATGACACCAACCGGCGCGTCGGCTGCCGCTGGAAGCTGGAGACGAGCAGCGGCACCCGCTATCTCACGCTCGACTTCGAGCGCGTCGTCTCGTACGACCCGACGGTCAGCGACGACGACCAGGCGAAGGAGCGGTACGAGAAGAAGGCCGCCGCCGCGCACGTCCCGGGTGCCTCCGAGACCCCCAGCGCCCCCTCCGGCTCGCCCGGCTCCTCCGGCAAGAACACCCCGAAGGGGTCCGCGTCGGCCTCCCCCGACGCCGGGAAGGACGATTCCGGGAAAGACGGCTCCGGCAAGGACGGTTCCGAGACCGGGGGCACCAAAGTCGGGGGCGCGACGCCCCACACCTCCGGAACCGACGCCCCGGCGACCCACGGCACCGACACCGACGCCTCCGGCGGCACCGACGCCTCGGAGACCGCCGCACCGCGCCGCCTGGACGACCTCGCCGACGACGCCTTCCTCGACGACCAGCTCATCACCAGTGATTCCGGTATCCACCGAGATGTCACCGTCGTCTTCAGGTCCTCAAATGTGATTGCCACCATTGAGTACGACCAGTGGACGACCAACAACAAGCACATTCCCAGCAGCGAAGAACTGCAGGTCAACGCCGAAGATCTGGCCCAGGAACTGACCGGGCGGCTCAACGAATAGACCGGTGTAGGGGGCCTCGCGCAAGACGCCCGAATTGGGCTGTGCGCGCATCGGCCGCGTACCGTGCCGTGTCATGACGCGGGCGGGACGGCCGCCCATCGACCGAGAACGAGCGAAGGACCCATGCACCGAACAGCCCCTCGACTCGCCCGTATATTCGTCAGCGCAGCCGTACCGGTGGTGCTCGTCGCCGGCTGCTCCTCCGGCTCCGACAAGGACTCGAAGGACTCGGCCAGCCCGTCGAAATCGGCCACGCCCAGCCCGACGCCGACCGTCGCGGCCGCAAAGTACAGCAAGCTCCCGGCGGTCTGCCCGACCCTGTCCGCCAAGACGATCGACGACTTGGTCCCCAAGGCCGAGAGCAAGAAGGGCAAGGAGCTCCCCTCCGCCGACGCCAACCAGTCGGCCAGCTGCCTGTGGACCGGCCTCAACGGGTTCAAGTACCGGCAGCTCACCGTCTCCCTCAAACTTTTCAGATCCGAGGTGTCGCTGGGCTCCGGCGACAAGCGGGCCCAGGCCTACGCCGGCGACCAGGCCCAGAAGGCCGCCACGTCCGACGGCGCCAAGAACGCCAAGACCGGGCAGGCGCCCGGCATCGGCGACGCGGCCACCACCGTCAGCACGGAGTCGAAGAAGGACGGCGACGAGTTCCGGAACCAGACCATCGTGGTCCGCACCGCGAACGTCGTCCTGACCCTCGAATACAACGGCGCCGGCTACGAGGACGAGAAGACCCCGGACCCCAAGGCGCTGCTCAAGGACGCCGAGACCGGGGCCAAGGAGGTCGTCGCCGCCGTCGAGAAGGGCGCCGAAAAGAGCGGCGCGGGCAGCGGCGCGAGCAGTGGCGGCGGCGGCGCCGCGTAGCCGCCACCCCGCCACCACCCGCCACCACCCGCCGCCGGCCGAGCCGTTGCGACCCCCTTCCCGTCCACCGCCCTTGACGTGTATGCGACGCTGGGCGCGCCGAATGCCGTAGGACGGGGGAGGGGCCGCGGGTGGCCGCGATGCAGTTGACACGTACGCACCGCATATTGATCGGGGTGGTCGTCACCGGAGCGGTGGTGATCGCCGCGATCGGTTTCGCGGGCTCCTACGCCGCCGTGCGCGATCTCGCCCACGACAAGGGATTCGGCGCTTTCGCCAACGTCCTGCCCATCGGGATCGACGCGGGAATCGTCGTCCTGCTCGCGCTCGATCTGCTGCTGACCTGGCTGCGGATCCCCTTCCCGCTGCTACGCCAGACGGCCTGGCTGCTGACCGCGGCCACCATCGCCTTCAACGGCGCAGCCGCCTGGCCCGACCCGCTCGGCGTCGGTATGCACGCCGTCATCCCGATCCTGTTCGTGGTCTCCGTCGAGGCCGCCCGGCACGCGATCGGGCGGATCGCCGACATCACAGCCGACCGGCACATGGAGTCGGTCCGCGTCGCCCGCTGGCTGCTGGCACCCGTGCCGACCTTCCGGCTGTGGCGCCGGATGAAGCTGTGGGAGCTGCGCTCGTACGACCAGGTCATCAAGCTCGAACAGGACCGCCTCGTCTACCGCGCCCGGCTGCGGGCCCGGTACGGCCGCGCCTGGCGCCGCAAGGCCCCCGTCGAGTCGCTGATGCCGCTGCGCCTGGCGCGCTACGGGGTGCCGCTGGCGGAGACCGCCCCGGCGGGGCTCGCCGCTGCCGGCCTGGACCCGGCCGAGCTGGCACCCGCGCCGCTGCCCGCCGCGCTGCCCTACGGAGGCAGGAACGCGGGCATTCCCGGGGCCGCGGGAGCCGTCGGGGTTCCCGGAGCCGCGGGGGTGCCGGGGGCCGCGGGAGCAGGCCAGGCCGGGGCCCAGGAGCGTGAGCTGCCCATGGCTTTCCCGCTGCCGGTGTACCAGCAGCAGGGGTACCAGCAGCCCGGCACGCCCGAGCACGACGGGCGGACGGCGACCGGCTTCGAGCAGCAGGCCGCGGGCCATCCGGCGAACGGGCAGCCACAGCAAGCCCCGCAGGTTCACGAGGCGCAGCAGCCGCAGCAGCCGCAGCTCGACGCACAGGCCCAGCAGCAGGCGCAGCAGTTCGCGGCGCAGGTCGACGAGGCGCAGGTCGACGAGGCTCAGGGCGCCGGGGGGCTGACAGCCCCGGTCGGCGCGGGGGGCCGGGTCCGGCCGCTGGGCGGGCAGGGCACCAGCAGCCAGGTCCCGTATGTGCCGGCGCAGCGGGGCCTGGAGTCCTACGGCGAGGCCGACCCGTCCGAGGCGGCCCTGCCGCCCGTGAACCTGCCGGACGACATGCCACGCGACGAGGCGTACTACGGGGCCTTCCGCCAGCACGTCACCAACAACGGCATGTTCCCCTCCCCGTACCAGTTCGGCCGACTGCTCCGCGAGGGATACGGCATCCCCGACCTCACCGACGGCGATGTGCGCAGGCACCTGGACGACTGCAAGGAGCGCTACAAGCTGGAGATGGGCACGGAGTCCATCCCGTAACCCACAGACCTCCCCGCAACGCACGGGCGGGGGGGGGGGCGGGGGGGTGGGGCCCGCCCCGCGGGTGTGCGTGTGCGCGCGGGGGGGGGTGGGCGGGGGGGGCCGGTGGGCGCC
>NZ_JBSFMM010000398.1:0-5229 GCF_053599555.1 Streptomyces sp. NPDC000941 | reverse complement strand
TAGGAGAAGGCGTAGAGGCCGCAGCCGGGCCGGGCACGGGCGGCGACCGGCCGCCCCGGGCGGGCTTTCCCGGGAGAGCGGGCGAGCCCGGTCAGGCCTGTGCGACGGTGAATCGGGTCCGGTGGTGCTGCGGGCGCTCGGCCTCGTCCAGCAGGGCCACCGCGAGGTCTTCCATGGAGATACGGGACGTGCCGTCGGCGCCGACCAGGAGCTCGTCGGTCCCCAGCCGGTAGGTGCCGGTGCGCTCGCCGGGTTCGAGCAGGGCGGCCGGGCTCAGATAGACCCAGTCCGCCTCGGACTCCGCGCGGCACACCTCGAGTTGTTCGGCGCAGGCCAGCGCGATGCCCCGCCAGGCGGCCGGGAAGTCCGGGGCGTCGAGGACCAGCGTGCCGCCGGTGCCGGGCACCGTCAGGGTGGCCGCGCCGCCGACGACCAGCAGCCGGACGCCGCCGCCCGCGACGCCGGCGAGCAGCGCCTTCGTGGCGGTGACGAGCTCGTCCTCGCTGCCGGGCGCGGGGCGGGTGGCGGTGATCACGAGGTCCTGGCCGGTGCTCAGCCGGACCACGTCCGCGACGTCGGCCGCATCCCCGGTCCGGGCCGTGGCGCCGGCGGGCAGATCGCCCAGCCGGCCCGGGTTCCGTACGACCGCGGTGACCTCATGGCCGCGGGACAGCGCCTCGGCCACCACCCTGCTGCCCACGCTCCCGGCCGCTCCGAAGACGGTGATGCGCATTGTTATCGGTTTCCTTTCGGCTCGGCCGTCCGGCGGACGGCGAGATCGCTGAGCGGGTGGGCCCGCCGTACGCGGCCGTGATCGGCGCGGCGGGCCGGACGGGTCTGGGCCAGGACCATGGCGGCGAGGACCACCGCCCCGCCCAGGGCCTGCCACGCGGTGAGTTGCTGGCCGAGCGCGAGCCAGCCGAGCACGGTGGCGACCAGCGGGCTGAGCAGCCCGAGGAAGGTGACGTCGGTGGGGGACAGGGCGCGGATGCCGCGGAACCAGAGGGCATAGGCCAGGGCGGCGCCGACGAGCGAGAGATAGCCGTAGCCGGCCAGGTTCTCGGCGGTCAGCGTCGTCGGGGGCGGCCCTTCGACGAGGAGGGCGACGGGAAGCAGCAGCAGGCCGCCGGCGACCAGTTGCCAGCCGGTGGTCGCCAGCAGGGGCGCGGGGGAGGCCCACCGCTTGCTGAGGACGACCCCGGTGGCCATGACGAGCGCGCCACCGGCCGCCGCGGCGACGCCCAGGGCGTCCAGGCGCGCGTCCGCCCGCAGGACGAGCAGGCTGACGCCGGCCACCCCCGCCACCCCCGCGAGCGCGATGCGCCGGGACAGCCGCTCGCCGAGCAGGCCGGAGGCGAGGACGGCGACGAGAAGGGGCTGCAGGGCGCCGACGGTGGCGGCGACCCCGCCCGGCAGCCGGTAGGCGGCGACGAACAGGAGGGCGAAGAACACCCCGATGTTGAGGGCTCCGAGCACCAGCGCACGCCACCACCACACCCCCCGCGGCAGCCGCCGCGTGACCAGGACGAGCAGCAGGCCGGCCGGCAGGGCGCGGACCACCGCGGCGAGCAGGGGGCGGCCCGGGGGCAGCAGTTCGGTGGTGACGAGGTAGGTGGTGCCCCATACAGCCGGTGCGAGCGCGGTCAGCAGGACGATCCCGATCCGATTTCTTAGCACTAAGAGAAAGTATCTCACTGCTAAGGGATTGGCTAGGCTGGGGGTGTGACAGACCACGTGGACCTGGTGTTGGAGCAGTGGGGTGCGGAGCGCCCCGATCTGGATGTGTCGCCGATGGCGGTCATCGGGCGCCTGAAACGGCTCTCACGGCTGATCGACGCCGAGACGCGCCGTACGTTCGGCGCCCATGGGCTCGACCCCGCGTCCTTCGACGTGCTCGCCACGCTGCGCCGCAGCGGGCCGCCGTACCGGCTGACCCCCGCCGCGCTGATGCGGGCGGCCATGGTCACCTCGGGCGCCATCACCCAGCGCCTCGACCGACTGGAGGCCCGCGGCCTGGTGACCCGTACGCCCAGCGAGTCGGACGGCCGGGTGGTGCATGTCGCCCTCACCGACGACGGTGGCGCCCTTCTCGACCGGGTCCTGCCCGACCACCTGGCCACCGAGCGCCGGTTGCTCACCGCGCTCGGCAGGACCGACCAGGATGCCCTCGCCGATACGCTCCGGAACGTCCTGGAGTCGCTGGGCGACACCAGGGAGTGAGCGGGCTGAACTGGCTGAGCAGCGGGCTGAGCGGCGGCCGCACCCCTCGTGGCGGCCGCCGCGGGATCGCCCGACGGCCGGTCAACCGATGCGGATGCCGAGCGAGTAGGTGGTGAGCAGACCGGGGGAGGAGTGGTTGCGGGCGGGCTCTTCGGGGTCGGCCGCCGCGCCGCGCAATGAGGCCGCGATCTCCCGGGCCAGGTCGGTGCGTTCGCGGTCCGCCGCGTACCGTACGACGCCCTCGGCGACCGCCGCCGCGCGGTGCTGCCCGAAGCTCTGCCCGCCCCACCCGGGCCGGGTGTCCCGCGGCTCCCAGGCGACAGCGAGGCCCGGGAGCAGGCGTTGCGCGAAGACGGAGGTGTCCGCGCCGATGCCCGGCAGCCGGTGCACGGCCGCCGCCAGCGGGAACACCACGTCCGCGAGGTCCGCGTCGAGATAGACCACGATGGCGTCGCGGCGCGGATACGCCCACGGGCGCGAGAGGACCTTCGCCCGGTACGGCACCGACCGCGCGGCCAGCTCCGCCAGCAGGGCGCCCCACACCCGCAGGGCGGCGTCCGGGTACCGCAGATGGACATACATCCGCAGCAGTTCGCGGTCCGCCCCGTCCGCCGGCCGCCCGTGGACCCCGTCCACCAGCAGGAACCCCGGTGACAGTGCCGGCCGTACGGCAGGCAGTTCCGCGACCACCCGCGCGCCCGTGACCGGAGCGGTCGTCTCTCCCGACGCCTCGGGCCCCGCGGCCTCAGCCGCCGAGGTCACAACAGCCGGTACCGCAACGGCTGATGGAGCAGCCTCATGGGCCACCCGGGCCGGGCCCCGCACCGCCTCCGGCGGCAGGCGCACCCGCACCCGCCCCAGCTCCACCGTGAGCAGGCCGCCGCCGCGCGTCGCGGTGGTGTGCACCACCGCTTCGACGGGGGTGTGCGAGTGCGGTGTCGCGGCGATCAGACGGGCCTCGAAGGCGTGGTCGCGGCGCGGCAGTCGGGCCGGGGCGTCGGGTTCGAGCGCCGTTCCCGCGTGCCATCGTTCGTACAGCGCGGTGGCCAGGGCCAGCCGTACCTCCCGCGCGGTGTCGCCCGGGATACGGCGATCCGCAAGCCATACGTCCGGCACGCCGTCCGGCCGAAGGCCGGGCAGGCGCAGATCGGTCAGCGCGGCGCGCAGGGCGGGCGACAGCGGGCCCGGCCCGGACCGCCCTGACGCGTCCGAGGTGTCCGTGGTGTCCGTCATGCGTCGTCCCCCAGCCCCAGCCCGAGTACTTCGACGAACCGCGCGGGCGCGAGCAGCGCGCCGCGCCCCACGCCTGCCGTCCCCCGCTGGACGGCCGTCAGACGGGCGCTGTGCGTGGCGGTGGCGAGCACCCGGTCGAACAGATGCCACCCGGCGTAGGCCACCGCCCGCTCCGCGAGGCCCGGGTCGGCCGTCGGCCGGGCCCCGCGGTACCCCCGCCAGAACGCGGCGATCAGCGGCCGTACGGAGTCGAGTTGGCCGGCGCCGCCGCGTACCAGGGACGCGTGGGTGCCGCCGTCGGCACCGGCCGCGTCTTCCTGGCCATCGGGTTCGAACTCGGTGAACATCAGCGTGGCCGCGCGGAACAGCCACTGTCCGACGAACCCGCCGATATCGCGGGCCGGATCGGCGAGGCGGAACTCCTCCCAGTCGCACAGATGCAGCTCGTCCCCGTGCAGCAGAAACTGATCCAGCCTCAGATCGCCGTGGGCCGGTGTCGGCTCGGCGGCGCCCGAGCGCTCGCCGAGCACTCGCAGCGCGGTCTTGAGATCGTTGTCGTGCTGCAGCAGCGCCCAGAAGGCGAGTTCGGCCGCGCTGCCGCGGGTGTACTCGGCCACGGTCAGCGTGGACAGCCGGGAGGCCAGGCCGCTCCCGTGGTGGGCCGCCGCCGCGGGCACACCGGCGGGGTGGAAGCCGTGCAGCTCTCCCACCGCCCGCCCGGCGCGGCGCGCCAGTTCGGCGTCGAACCGGCCCTCCTCCACCAGCGCCGCCCCGGACACCGCGCCCTCCAGCAGGGCATAGACCAGGATCAGCGCCTCACGGTCGCCGCCGAGGAAGACCGGGGCGCTCCAGCTGAACGGCCCGGCCGCGGCCCGCACCACCTGGAAGGCGTACGCCCGGTCGAAACGCGCCGTCGCGTCGGGCGCCCGCCGGTCCAGCCGTTTGACGAAGACCTGCTGGCCGTCCTCGGTGCGGCCCGCCCAGTTGTCGTTGCGGCCCGGATGGCTGACGAGCCCGTCCGGCACCAGCGGCGGGAGGCCGAGCCGCCTCAGCGCGCGCGCCACTTCGGGCGCCTCCGAGAGCGGTACGGGGGCCAGATCGTGCCGTGAGGCGTCCGGTGCGCCGTACACATCCTCCGGAATCGTCGCTGTCATATGCGAAACGCTAGGCATGGCCGCGAACAGGCGGAAAGTGGCAGGACTTCGCCTGACAGACCTCCGTACGGACAGCGGCGGGGCCGTGCCAGGGGGCAGGAATCTGTCAGTTTCGCGCTGTGGCGGGTGCTCCCCGTCAGGCGCCGCTGTGCCGACTGCCGCCGGCTCCTCGGGGTTGGGCCAGTTTCCTGCGGGTGTCCGGGCCGGGCGACGGCTGCTGGGATCGAGGGGACGGACGGGAGGCGGGCCGGGGGCGGACCCGCGCCCGTCCGTCCGTACTCGACACCGCCCGCGCCATCGACGACCCGAGGAGTCAGCAGTTATGAGCGCCATCGACCTGATGGGCGGCTACGCCGCCTACACCACGCCCGACGCCGCCGTCGCGGAGCTCGCCACCACCCGGACCGTCCACGACCCGGACGCCTCCGCCATCACGACCATCATCATCACCACCACGCTGTCGCTGCTGACCACCATCACCAAGGGCGACTGACCCGCGAGGCCGAGCGGCCGAGAGGCCGAGAGCCGGAAAAGCCAGGGGCCCCGCCGACGGTCGCGTCAGCGGGGCCCCGCCATGTGACACCGCCGGAAACCGCGGTCTCCGCGCGTCATCCGCATTGAG
>NZ_JBSFMM010000397.1:0-5235 GCF_053599555.1 Streptomyces sp. NPDC000941 | reverse complement strand
CTGGGGGACAGGATGACAAGAGCCGTGTAACGGGAGACTGTTACGCACGGTTCTGTGGGGGCCGGAGGGTGAGATTCCCTCCGGCTACCCGACCCGACGAACTTGACGCCTGGACGGTCGGATGTGAAGTCCCTCCGCACCAAGTCGGGGATCCGATGGGTGCTGGCGTGCGTCGTGACCGGCCGCCAGGGCCGCGGCTGACACGGGACCAGCCCCAGTTCCCGCATCAGCTCACGCACCAGTTCCAACGATGCCCGCTCACCCGACCTCGCCAGCACCGCGTGGATACGCCGGTAGCCGTACGTCTGGTGGTTCGCGTTGAATATCTCCCGGATCATGGATCGCAGTCGTTCCCGGCGCTTTGCCGTTGCGGAGGCCGGCCGGTTCCGCCATTCGTAGAATCCGGAACGGGATACCTCGAGCCAGCGGCACATGTCGACGATGCGGAAGCATGCCTTCTCCGCGTCGATGAACTCGTAGCGGGAGATCACCGACGCTCGCTGGCGAAGAAGGAGGCCGCTTTTTCGAGAAACGCGTTCTCCTCCCGGAGCTTCTGGTTCTCGCGTTCAAGCTGCCGTTCGCGGTCGGTCTTCGGTTCGCCTGTTCCGGGCTGGGGCGTGGAGCCCAGCGACGCCCGATATTGCGAGACCCATTTGCCGAGGCTGGTCTCGTGGATGCCGAGCTCGGCGGCAACATGGGTGATCGGGCGAGGGCCGTCGAGCACCATACGGACGGCCTCGTCCTTGAACTGCTGTGAGTATCTGGGCGGCACGTTCTCTCTTTCCGGACGTTCATAACCCTACGCGGGTCCCTGTCCGGAAACTTCAGGGCCTCTCACTGCTGTCCGACAACCACAGCCCGAACGCGGAACTCGGTTTCGTCGCCTGTTCCGGGGCTCGCACCAGGCAGGTCGACGGAAGCGTCCCCGCGAGTTACCCGGAGGGCGGGGACATCGGTGTCGGAGACGGCGAGTTCCGGGAGATTCCCCAGGTCGACTCCGGTGTCCTCACCAAGGACACCACCTTGGTGACACTCACCATCGGTGGCAACAACTACGGCGCCTTCGTCAACGCCGTCACCGACTGCGCGTACCCCACGGACTGTGCCGACGACGACTTCATCCACAAGTACGAGGCACTCATCGACAAGACGAAGGAGGACATGGTCTACACCCTGAAGGCCATCGCCGAGCGCGCCCCTCACGCCACAATCCTGCTGGTGGGATACCCGGAGATCCTCAGTCGGACGGTCAAGTGCACCGGGTCCTGGTGGATCGACGGCGGCGAAGCCGCCGCGCTGGCTACCCTGGCCAACTACATGGACCACGCGCAGGACGCCAAGGTGGACGAACTGCGCGCCGAGGGACTCCGCGTGTCGTACGCCAATCCCGTCGACCCTTTCGTCGGCCACGGAGGATGCGACAGCGAGGAGTGGATCAACAAGATTGTGCTCGGTCCCAACGGGGACGGCGACTTCCACGAAGGCGACCCGCACGCTGTCTGCATCGCCTTCTCCGGCATCGGCCAGACGTGCCTGAGCCGCGAGGCCTTCCACCCGAAACAGGCGGGCACCACCGGATACGCACGCCTGGTGGAAAAACGCCTGACCGACATCGGATACACGGGAACATGACAGGGTGATTCCCACCGCGCAACAGCGCAACGGCCGGCCGGCCGGGCTTCTCGCCCGGACGGCCGGCTGCGTCGGCGCCGCCGTACTGGTCTGCTTCCTCATCGCCGCGAGTCTGGTGGTCTGGTTCTTCAGCCACATGCAAGATGTCCAACGGAGCCGTGACCGCGACGCACACGCCGCCGTCATCGCCGCGGCCGAACAACTCAGGATCCGACTCCTCGACGCCAACTCCGACGGCACACTCGCCGGGCAGGAAATCGACGTGGCCCTGAACCACAAACCGAGCATCCGCTCCCTCCGGCGGGAAAAGACACGCACCATCCTCGTGGTGTGGATCGCCGACTCGGGCTGGGCCCAGTGCTATTCCTACACCGCGCTGCCCACAGGTGCCGTGAGTAGCGCCCCTCTCAAGGTCTGTCCGCCCTCGTCCACCTTGATAAGACCGGGCCCCTGACGGCTCCCTTCCACAGCCCAGAAAGAATAGGTGCCAACGGCGACGACCACACCTGGGCGGACCGCCGACGGCTCGGGGAAAGATCCGAAGTGGTCACGCATGGGGGCGCCCAGACGCCTTGGCGGGGAGATGGCCCGCGGAGAGGTTCCAAGAGCCTGGGGCCTCTGCGGACGGTACAAGGTGCGCACAATGTCCGGGATCCGTGCAGCAAGCGGCTCTCTCCTGCCCCGGACCCGTCTGCAGAGCACGGAGCTACGGGCCGAGATATCCTAGAGGTGCAGGTCATCTCCTACGCCATCCGAGCTCACAGACGGGTTCGGTGTGGAGGTTCGGAGTGGAGAGGCAGCGCGAAATTGCCCCTGAAGTGTCTCTCGGTGGCTGGCTGGGCTCGGCCACGAAGAATGCCGACGCTGCCTTCAGGATCTGTTCGCCCTCTTGAGCTCGGCGTTCTCCTTGCGTAGCGGCTTGATCGCGCCGACTCCTGTGTCGTCGTCCCCGGCCGCTGCTGGTGTCGATCTGGTCATGGCGGACCCGTGCGCAGCGTCTCGCGCGAGCCATGCCCAGTTTCGTGATGGCGGCGTTGATCGCTGCTGACTCGGTCGGGTAGTCGCCGCGGATCTCGGCGACCATGCGCACCGCACGCTTGCGCCACTTGGGCGGGTAGGGAACGTGCCATGACTCTGGCCCTTACGCGGAATCGAGCCCCCATCTCACCCGGGGCGGTTCACTATGTGGGCTGGCTTTTCTGTGGCTGTCGGACCCGGAGGCGGACGCCTGGGCAGGCTGGTGGTTATGGCCGACGATCGTGATGCGATGGTGGACCGGGGCGGTCCGGGTGATGGTGCGAGTGGCGCCGGTCGCCGTCAGGATGTGCGTTTCGAGTTCCGTATCAACACGGTTCAGGGCCCGGAGGCGGAAACTCTGGCTCGGCAGCAGGTGGCCGCTTTGCGCGACGTGGTGAGCTGGGTCGCGCAGCAGCGAGAGCAGAGCAGCGCTTCCGAATCGACCGCACAGGACGAGGACGTGCCGATGGGCCAGGATCCAGACCTCAGGCCATCGCCACACGAAGAGTAGGCCCTGGCCCCTTCTGACCTGCGCGCCTTGCGCGGGTGACCAGCTGCTTGCTGCAGTTACCCCCTATGGCTCGAACCTGCGGCGCTGCGGGCCAGAACTGACGCTCCTCGTCCCACCTTGCTGATCTGCGGAGACGTGAGGCGAAGACAGGCTGTGTGGCTGGGCCGGGTTTGTGCGCGGTCACCTGTGTCCTGGTGCCGTAGGTCGCCTCACGGGTAGTGGTATGACGTCTCTGACCTGCGATAACGCAGAGGGTAGCGACGCGCCCCCGGCAGGACTCGAACCTGCGGCCAAGTGCTTAGAAGGCACCTGCTCTATCCACTGAGCTACGGGGGCCGGACGGTGGATCACGCAACTGCTGAGCCCCCGGGTGCCTGCGGTTCCGACGGTGCGGGGCCGTGGTGCCGGTGGCCGGGCTCGGCGGATCCGTGACCTTGCCGGGGACAAGGATAGGGCTCCGTGCGCCTCGCCCCGGTTGCTTCACCTCCGTGGCACGTTGTGGAGGTTCGGTGAAGCGGTTTGATAATCGCAGGCAGGTGCGAATCCCGCATCGTTTTTCACGCCTCAGGGGGCGGGTGTTGTCTACTCGTTATGCCCGTGCCCCAGTCGCCACGCCTGCCCCTTGGTCAATCTGGGGTAATCCGGGTGGGTCTGTTTGACGCGCGTGAACGGGCATACGCTTCAAAAAGACCTCAAAAGCGTGCATTCTTCACCCGTGGCGATCTTGGACGTACGGCCCCGACTGCTCGACGCTCTGACCGCACTGCGCGATCGCGTCGATGCCGCACGGTTTCCGCTCCCCCTTCCCGGCGCCGACCGCGCTCGCCGTGGCCGCGCCGAACTGCTCGCCCAACTGGATGACTACCTCGTGCCCCGGCTGCGTGCCCCCCAAGCGCCCTTGCTGGCGGTCATCGGCGGATCCACCGGCGCAGGGAAATCCACGCTCGTCAACTCGCTCGTCGGCCGCCGCGTCACCGAGGCCGGGGTGCTGCGCCCGACCACGCGCACGCCGGTGCTCGTCTGCCATCCGGAGGACCGCCAGTGGTTCACCGGACAGCGGGTGCTGCCGCAGCTGACCCGGGTGTGGGTGCCCGCGCAGGGCGAGCGGGCCGAGGGCGGGTACGAGGACGAGGCGTACGAAGGGGCGGCATACGAAGGGGCGGCATACGAGCAGGGGGCATACGAAGAGGGGGCGTACGAGCAGGGGGCGCACGGCGGCGCGGCATACGCGGGCGCGGCGCGCGACGAGCCGGACAAGGGGGCGCGGACGGCGGCCGGGGCGCTGCGCGTCGAGACCGACCCCGGGCTCGCGCGCGGGCTCGCGCTCCTCGACGCGCCCGACATCGACTCCCTCGTCGCCCGCAATCGCGACCTCGCCGCCGAGCTGATCTGCGCCGCCGACATCTGGGTGCTGGTGACCACCGCCACCCGCTACGCCGACGCCGTGCCCTGGCATCTGCTGCGTACCGCCAAGGAGTACGACGTCACCCTCGTCACCGTCCTGGACCGGGTGCCCCACCAGGTCGCCGCCGAGGTCTCCCACCAGTACGCGGCGCTGCTCACGGCCGCCGGTCTTGGGGACGTGCCCCGGTTCACCATCCCCGAGCTCCCCGAATCCGCGGGCGGCGGCAGCGGGCTGCTGCCCGGCACGGCCGTCGCGGCACTGCGCGACTGGCTCACCCGGCACGCCCAGGACCCGACCGCCCGCCACGCCGCCGCCGAGCGGACCGCCGCCGGGGTGATCGCCTCGCTGCGCGCCCGGATGCCCGCGCTTGCCGGAGCGGCGGCCGCCCAGCACGCGGCGGCGGTGCGGCTGGTGCAGCACGTGGCGGGCGCGTACGAGGAGGCGGCCGAGCGGATGCGGCGCGAGCTGGCCGGCGGGGCGGCGCTCGCGGGGGGCGCGCTCACCCACTGGCACGGCAGGCCGTACGACAGCACGCCCGAAGAACTCCTCACCGCCCTCGCCGACTCCCTCGCCACCCTGCTGCGCAGCGTCACCGCCGCCGCCGACGAACGGGTCGCGGAGGCGGGGCGGCGCGGGGCGGCCGCCGGCCCCGCGCGCGGCCGGCCCGCCG
>NZ_JBSFMM010000396.1:0-5284 GCF_053599555.1 Streptomyces sp. NPDC000941 | reverse complement strand
CCGTCCTCGCCGCGCCCCGCGGCGACGAGCGCCCCGGCGGCGGCCGCCAGCGCGGCGGGCGGCAGACAGGCCACCTCCCACAGCAGGGTGGCCACGTCCGCGTCGAGCCCGGCGCGCTCCAGCTCGGCGGCGAGTAAAGGGAGCCAGGGGGCGGGCCAGGCGGCGGCCTCGCACAGCAGGGCGTGTGCCTCCCCGCCCCGGCCGTCCGCCCGCAGCCGCGCCAGCCGGTCCACGGCCTCGGCCGCGGCCCGCCGCGCCTCGGCGGTCCGCGCCACCTCCTGCGCCGCGCGCCGCTCGGCCTCCTCCTGCGCCCTGTCCCGCCTACGCCGCTTCGCCCCGTCCCCGCCACCGCCGCCGTACGCCCCGGCGAACCGCGCACCGCGGGGCGTGACCGGGTGTCCCGACTCCGCCTCGGCCTCGCCGGTCGCCGCGGTCGCCGCGGCCGCCGCCTGTACGGTCTCGCTCGGCTGGGCCGGCGCGGCCCCCGCGAACCGCGCCCCGCGCGGCCGTGCCACGGGCGCAGACTCCTCCACCCCGGCGAACCGCGCCCCACGCGCCCGGGGGCGCGGGGCCGGGACGCCACCCGCCGCCGGGGCGGGCCCGGCATCGCCTGGCCGGGCGGCGTCGCCACCACCGGGCCCCGCGCCCGCCGCCACGGCTGGTCCGCCCACGCCTGGCCGGGCGGCGTCGCCGCCACCGGGCCCCGCAGCCCAGTCACCCCGCCCGCCGCCCGGCGCCGGGGCAGGCCCGGCCGCATCCGCTCCCACAGCGCCCAGACCGCCGCCAGGCCCGGCCGCGGCCCTCATGCCACCCGGCTCCGCGCCCGCCGCGGCCCCGGCCCCGAGAGGCCCCGTCGTAGGTGCGCCACTGCCGCCAGGACCGCTCGGCCCCCCGACACCACCGCGATCGCCCCATCCCCCAGCCGCGCCTCCCGGGCCGCCACCGGCCGCCCAGCGGCCACCCATAGGCGAGCCCCGTCCCGGCTCCCCCGGCCCAGCAACCCACTCGCCCGACCCGGCTCCCGCCTCGCCGGACCCGCCGACCGCCGCCACGGCAGGCCCTCCGAGCCCCTGGGCCGCCCCGGCCCCAAGCGTGTCGGGGCCCACCGACGCCCCGCTACCGCCCCACCCCCCAGCAGTGCCTCCCAGGCCGCCACCGGCCGCCCAGCCGCCACCCACGGGCGTGGACCCTCCCGGCTCCCCCACTGCCCGAACCTCGCCAGACCTACCGGCCCCGGCCCCGGTAGGTGCCCCGGCTCCCTGGTCCGCCTCGGCCCCAGCGCCGACCGCCCCGGCCCCGGCCGCCCCACCAGCGCCCGCGCCGGGCCCGTCAGGCCCCGCAGCCGTCCCTGGACCGCCCGGCCGCTCGGCCGCGACCGCGGAGCCACCGGCTCCGGCTGCCGCTGCCGCCCCGGTGCCCGGACCGCCGTCAGCCCTCTGATCATGGTCCTGCCGCGCGGCCCAGCCGGGCTCGACGGGCGGCTGCTTGCCGTCCACCTCGCCGTACGTCTCGCCGTACGTCTCGTCGTACGCCGAGGCGAACCGTGAACCGCGCGGTCGCCGCATCCGGGCAGCCGCAGCCCCCGCGCCCGCCAGTGGGCCGCCCGCCTGCGAGCCGACCGACATCCCGCCGTCATCAGCCGACGGCCCCTCGGCCCTGCCATGCGCGGAGCCAGCATGCGCGGGCCCTGCGGCCCCCGCCTCGTCCCGGAACCAGCCGTCCGGCACGGCCAGACCACCCCGCCCGCCCGCAGACGACGAACCCCCGCGGGAGGCGGGGGTTCGGGAGGACGACAAGGCGTCCAGGGCGGTCAGGCGGGCGCGGAGCTCCTCGCAGCGGGCGGTGGCTCGCTCCCAGTCGTCGCGGGCCCAGGCGAGGTTCGTCGAGAGGCGTTCCCTCGCGTCGGCATCGGCGTCGGCTTCGGCGGTGGCGGTGGCGTCGCGTACGGCGGCGTGGAGTTCCCGTTCGCGCTTGGCCGCGTGCCGCTGCTCGCGGAGCATCGCCTCCAACCGGCCCTGGAGGGCGGTGCGGCCGCCGGCCGTGGTGTCGTAGACGGTGACGGAGGCGCGGTAGAGGGCGGCGGCGCGGGCGGCGGCCTCCTTCGCCACGTCGGGGCCGCGCTGGGCGGACAGGTCCTGGAGCAGGGCCTGGACCACGTCCCAGGGCGGCACCTCCCGGCCGTCGAGGCATGCGCGCATGCCTTCCGGATCGCGCTGCGCGAAGACTCCGTACCAGCCCTGCTCCGCGTCCAGACGCCTCGTCAGCGCACGCAGGTAGCGTGCGAACTCCTCAACCTCGGCCGGGAGTTGACCGCCAGCCATGGTCATCCCTCTCCCCGTGTCCCCGTCCGCGTCCCCATGGACGAATCCCCCTCCAGTGGGGACGCATTCGACACCCTCCGTGTTACGGGGACGGTTACGAACGTGCTACGGGAGTTTTTCCGACTCCGCACACACCAGTCGGCCGAGGTCCGTCACTTGTCCGGGCTGACCACCATCGCCGAGCCGCCGCCGCGCCGTACGGTCTCCGCAGCCGCGAGCCAGCGCCCGCCGGACAGCCGCTGTACGCCGGTCGCCGCCCCGATCTCGGGGTTCTGTTTGAAGGAGTGGCCGAGCGTCGTGAGCTGTCCGCGCAGCGGGCTGTTCCACAGCCCCGGCTCCAGTTCGGTCTGTGCGGCGTTGCGCTGGCTGGCGCGGGGTGCGGCGATCGCGTCGACCAGGGGCATACCGCGGTCGAGGTGGCCCAGCAGGGTCTGCAGCACGGTGGTGATGATGGTGGCGCCGCCGGGCGAGCCGAGCGCGAGCACCGGGCGGCCCTTGTCCGTGACGATCGTCGGCGACATGGACGAGCGCGGGCGCTTGCCGGGGCCGGGCAGGTTCGGGTCGTGGACGGCGGGGTTGGCGGGGGCGAAGGAGAAGTCGGTGAGCTCGTTGTTGAGCAGGAAGCCTCGGCCGGGCACGGTGATGCCGCTGCCGCCGGTCTGCTCGATGGTGAGGGTGTAGGCGACGACGTTGCCCCACTTGTCGGCGACCGTGAGGTGCGTCGTGTTCTCGCCCTCGTACGTCGTGGGGGCCGCGGTCCCGCCGCTGTCGCAGCCGGTGGGCCGGGCGGGGTCGCCGGGCGCGAGCGGACTGCTCAGTACGGCGTCGGCCTTGATCAGGCAGGCCCGGGAGTCGGCGAACCGCTGCGAGGTGAGGCCCTTGGCCGGCACGTCCTCGAAGGCCGGGTCGCCGACCCAGCGGCCCCGGTCGGCGAAGGCTATCCGGCTGGCCTCGATGTAGCGGTGCAGATAGTCGCGGTCGCTGAGCTTGCCGAGGTCGGTCTTCTCCAGGATGTTCAGCGCCTCGGCGACCGTGGTGCCGCCGGAGGAGGACGGGGCCATGCCGTACACGTCGAGGCCGCGGTACGAGGTCCTGGTCGGGGCCTGGCGCTTGACCTGGTACGCGGATAGGTCCCGCTCGGTCAGATCGCCGGACCGTACGACGCGCTGCGCCGCGGGGTCCACGGGGGGCTTGCGCACCGTCTTGACGATGTCGCGGCCCAGTTCGCCCTTGTAGACGGCGCCGACGCCCTTCTTGGCGAGCAGCGCGTAGGTACGGGCCAGGTCGGGGTTGGTGAAGGTGGAGCCGACGACCGGCAGTTCGCCGCCGGGCAGGAACAGCTTGGCGGTGTCCGGGAAGTCCTTGAAGCGGGCCTGGTTGTCGGCGGTCTGCTGGCGGAACGTGGTGTCGACGGTGAAGCCGTCGCGGGCGATGCGCTCGGCGGGCTTCAGCACCTGCGCGAGCGAGCGGGTGCCCCAGGTGTCCAGCGCGGTGTCCCAGGTGCCGGGGGTGCCGGGGGTGCCGATGCTCAGTCCGCTGGTGACGGCGTCGGCGAACGGGATCGGCTTGCCGTCCTTGTCCAGGAAGAGCTTGTCGTCCGCGCTGCGCGGCGCGGTCTCGCGCCCGTCGAGGGTGAACACTTTGTGCTGCTTGGCGCTGTAGTAGACGAAGTATCCGCCGCCGCCGACGCCCGCCGAGTACGGCTCGGTGACGCCGAGCGCGGCCGCGGTGGCCACGGCCGCGTCCACCGCGTTGCCGCCGCGCCGCAGCACCTCGATACCGGCCGCCGAGGCGTCGGCGTCCACGCTGGAGACCGCGCCGCCGTAGCCGACGGCCACGGGGGTCTTGGCGGGTGTGCCGACCGGGGCCGCGCCGCCCTGTGCTCCGTCCGGTGCGCCGCCCCGCGCGCCCGCCGGGGCGATGCCGAGGGCGACGACCAGACCGGCCGTCGCGACGAGGGCCGGAAGTCGGCGCAATGGAGTGGAAGTTGCTGGTGATGAGGACGTTACGGCTGGTCTTGCGGCGTGCTCCATCCGGGCCTCCAAGCGAGCGACAGGGGCCGGAGCCTACCGGTGACCGTCCCGGAAACGACAGGGGGCGCACAGAAGGCGAAGCCCCCCACCGGCTCGAACAAACACCCACATCGCGGCTACGATGCGCGGCCATGACTGACACCGTGCAGGACCTCATCGCTTCCGGCGCGGCCCTGGTCGTGGGCCTGGCCCTCGGCTGGGCCGTGCACTCAGCCTTGGCGCGCCGCGGGCGCGCCCGCGAGCAGTTGTTCTTCGGGCTGCCGGACGGCTCGGAGTGCGTGCTGGTCACACACCGGGACAGCACCTCCTCACATTGGAGCATCCCGCGCCATGACGCGCTCGCGCTCTTCGGGGTCGCCGCCGTCGTGGAGAACTGCGGCGCACACGCCGAGGTCGCCCCGCATGACACCGGGCTCCAGGGCTTCGGGGCGCGCACCGAGTTCTGCGTCGGCGACCCGACCGCGCACCGCCGGCTCGCCGCCCACATGAGCAATCTGCTGCCGGGGGTCGCGGTCCACCAGGGCGACGAGACGCAGGAGCGCGGCTCGTTCACGATAGGCGGGACCGAGTACCGCGCGGAGCCTGGCTCCGTGGAGTACGTGCTGCTGGCCCGGCTCACGGCGGGTGAGACCGGCCGTCCCGTGTTCCTGGCCGCGGGCCAGCGCCCGGTCACCCACCGCGCCGCGATCCGCCACCTCGTACGCAATCGCGCCCGGTTTGCCCGCAAGTACGGCGCGCACGGCTCCTTCTGCCTGCTGCTGAAGGTCGTCAACTCGCAGTCGTACGGACCGGACGTGGTCGAGGTCGTCGCGGACGTCACCAAGGCCGCCACCTCGGCCCCGAGCCGCTCGCGCGCCGCCCACAAGTCGGACTGAGCCCGTTTGCGGTGAGTATGGGACAGCGACACGCCGACGCCACGGCGTGTCGCTG
>NZ_JBSFMM010000395.1:0-5287 GCF_053599555.1 Streptomyces sp. NPDC000941 | reverse complement strand
GCTGGGCGCGCCGCGGAGCGACCAGGACACGCGGAGGGGCGTGGGAGGGGTTCCGGGCGGGCCTACAACCAGCCCGCGAACTCCAGCAGCAGCTCGCCCCGCCGCCGGTGGCCGACCGCGGCGTGCCGCAGCCCGGCCTCGACCGCGCGGAACAGCGTCCAGCCCCGCAGCCGGTCCCGGTCGACCTCCAGTGAGTCCGCCAGCTTCGCGACGCGGCGCCGCGCGGCCGCGGCGGGCCCCGAACCGGCCGCCAGGTCCTCGAAGCGGTCGAGCACCAGCTGCGCCAGGTCGTACGCCCGCTCGCCGACGAGCGGTGCGGGCCCCACGGCCAGCCACGGGGCTCGCTCCCCGGCCAGCACCTTGCCCTGGCGGAAGTCGCCGTGCAGCAGGAGGTGTTCCGGGGCCTGCCCGGACAGCTCCTCGCGCAGCCCCAGCGCCTCGTCGACGAGTGGCCGAGCGTCCACCGCCCAGGTCCCGGCGGCGATCAGCCGCAGCGTCTCGACCCTCTTGCCGGTCCGGGCCGCGACCGAGTCGAAAGGGTGCCCCTCGGCAGGCGGCACCCACAGCCGGCGCACCGTGCCCGCCGCCTCCAGCAGCGCCTTGGCCTCGGGGAGCGAACGCAGCGACACCGCGCTGTGCAGCCGCTCCAGCAGCAGCGCCCCGCTCTCGGGATCGTGGCGCAGCAGCTGCACCGCGCCCCAGCCGTTCCAGTGCGCGAGCGCCGCCCGCTCATGCCCCGCGTACGGGCCCGGCGCCGGGAACTTGAGCGTCGCGGGCGCGCCGTCGGCCTGCCGTACGAGCACGATGAGGCTGCTCCGGCCGCCCGGGCTCGGCACCCGCTCGAGCGTCAGCTCCCAGGCCCGCAGCTGGTGCGCGACCAGCTCGGGCAGTTTGGCCAGCCAGCCGCGGGCCGGGCTCTCGGGGTCGTTGCTCAGCGAGTCCAGCAGCCGCTGCGGCAGGGTGATGGGGGCCGCCTCAGGGCCTCCGGGCTGCGGTGCCGATACCATCGCCGAGCTGTCCCCTTTTCATCTGCTTTGTACGCGGTTACGTCTGCGGCTCACCGGCTCCCGTACGGGCTCGGTCGAGACTGCCGACAGACCATGATCCAACAGCCGCGGCCGACCGTCACAACTCGCCCGCGGACGCGCTCGCCGAGGGCACCCCCGTCGTCGGGCCTGGCGCGGCGGCGCGTTCGGTGAGCCCAGGGAAGGCTACGCCGCTGCCCCGCCAGCGCACCGCGCGGACCGCCGCCTCGCGCAGCGCCCCGGCCGCCTCGCGGCGCAGGGCGCCGTCGGCGGCCCGTACCAGGTCGGCGTAGACGGTGGCCACCCGGTTCTCCAGCTCCGCGGCGAGCCGCACCGCGGCCGCGGCGTCCGGTACCGCGAACGGCAGCGCGTAAGCGGGCGCCGCGCCCTCCGGCGTCCCGCCCAGATCGCGCACCGTACGCGCGAGCGCGTCCCGCCGCGCCCGATGCGCGGCGTACCCGTCCCGGGCCTCCTGCAGCCGGTCGTCACCGATCCGCCCACCGACCACGCCGTACCCGTAGACCGCGGCATGCTCGGCGGCCAGCGCCGCCTGCGTGGCCTTGAGCGCCATGGCGCGCTCCTCGCGACGCACGCGAGCCGTCGAGGCGGTCATCTCAGTCCCCTTCCGCGGCGCCCGGCGCCGCCGTTCGGTTGCCCGATGTGAGCAGGTAGGCGTGGGCGGCGCCGCAGGCGGCGATCGAGGCCAGGAGGCGGGCGAGCTCGGGTGGGGCGTCGCGGAGCGCGGCGGTGCGGGTGTCGGCGGTGTGGCGTTCGGCGCGGGCGAGCGCGGCCAGCGCTTTCTTCTCGTCCTTCGGGACTTCCGGAACACGCGCCCCGCCCGCGGAAGCGGACGGGGAAGCGGAGGCGGAAGCGGAAGGCGAAGCGGAGGAGGGCGAGGCGGACGCGGACGCGGGCGCGGGCGAGCGGAAGGCCTCCAAGTGGCGGGCCGTCTCCTCGCGCAGCGGCCGCAGCCGGTCCGCCAGCTTCGGATGCGCGTCGGCGGTCGCGTCGTAGCGCGCCAGAAGCGCGGCGGAGTCGCGCGCGCCCCGAGTGCGCAGCCGCTCATCGCCCGCCCGGGCGCCGGCCGCGTCGGGCCGGGACCCGGAGTCGTCGGAGCAGCCCGCCAGCAGCGCGGTGGCCCCGATCGCACCACCGGCCAGCAGGAGATTCCGCCGCCCCGGGGACGGAGACGAGGACCGGGACGCGGACGAGGACGAGGGGCGCGGCGGCGTGCCAGAGGACGCGTCAAAGGACAGGGGCGCGCGGGCAGGGCGCGGGGGCGGTGGGGGAGTCGTGATCGACACGTTCCTCTTTCCCGGCTGCGGCCGCTCACGGCCGCCATTGGTGATCACAGCAGGCGAGCGTACCCTCGCGCACCTTTCTTTCGGGGCTCGGTTCTCCCCCAGCTACCGCTGGGAGGTGCCCCCAGGGGCGCCTCAGCCCCTGTCGACGGTCGACCACGCGGCGGTAGCCGCATATCGACAGCAGCCTCGACCCTTCGTACCTCGGGGCCTCCGCGCGCTCTCCCTTTCACGGTGTACATCAGCGCCTCCGGCGCGGGCGGCCGCGACCCACCGAATCGTCAGTCGGCCACCGGAACGGATAGGCTTTGACCTGACACGCGACCTTCCCACAACAGCACACGCGGCCGAGGAGTCACCCGGATGAGCACCACCCAGAGCGAGAGGCTGCGCGGACTGCTGGAACCGCTCGTCAGCGCGCGGGACCTGGATCTGGAAGAGGTCGAGGTGACGCCGGCCGGGAAGCGGCGCGTGCTCCGTATCGTGGTGGACTCCGACGACGGCGTGCAGCTGGACGCGTGTGCGGAGCTGAGCCGGGCGATCTCGCAGACGCTCGACGACACCGACGCGATGGGCCGGCACCCGTACGTTCTGGAAGTCACCTCTCCCGGTGCCGACCGGCCCCTGACCGAGCCGCGCCACTACCGCCGGGCCGCCGGTCGTCTGATCAAGGCGCGGCTGGCGGAGGGCGGCGAGCTGGTCGCGCGGATCACCGCGGTGGACGACGACGGGCTCGACGTGGAGGTGCCGGGCGTGAAGGGGCGCAGGCCCACCGCCCGACGGCTGGCCTTCAAGGAGATCTCCAAGGCACGCGTGGAGATCGAGTTCAACCGTAAGCCCGCTGAGCCCGCCGAGCCCGCCGAGAAGGCCGCGGGCGCGAGCGACGAGAGCAAGGAGGAGGCGTAGCCGTGGACATCGACATGAGTGCCCTGCGGGGTCTGGTTCGGGAGAAGGAGATCTCGTTCGACCTGCTGGTCGAGGCGATCGAGTCGGCCCTCCTCATCGCGTATCACCGCACCGAGGGGAGCCGCCGCCGGGCCCGGGTGGAGCTGGACCGGGCGACCGGCCATGTGACGGTGTGGGCCAAGGAGGACGCCGAGGACCTGGCGGAGGGCGAGGAGCCCAGGGAGTTCGACGACACCCCCTCCGGTTTCGGCCGGATCGCCGCGATGACCGCCAAGCAGGTCATCCTGCAGCGGCTGCGGGACGCCGAGGAGGAGATCACCTTCGGCGAGTACGCGGGGCGGGAGGGCGATGTCGTCACGGGCGTCGTCCAGCAGGGCAAGGACCCGAAGAACGTCCTGGTGGACATCGGCAGGCTCGAGGCGATCCTGCCGGTGCAGGAGCAGGTCCCGGGCGAGGACTACGCGCACGGCACCCGGCTGCGCTCGTATGTCGTGCGCGTCGTCAAGGGCGTGCGCGGCCCGTCCGTCACCCTGTCGCGCACCCACCCGAACCTGGTGAAGAAGCTCTTCGCGCTCGAGGTGCCGGAGATCGCGGACGGCTCCGTGGAGATCGCGGCTATCGCGCGCGAAGCGGGCCACCGCACCAAGATCGCTGTTCGTTCCACCCGTTCGGGTCTGAATGCCAAGGGCGCGTGCATCGGCCCGATGGGCGGCCGGGTCCGCAGCGTGATGGCCGAGCTGCACGGCGAGAAGATCGACATCGTGGACTGGTCCGACGACCCGGCGGAGCTGGTGGCGCACGCGCTGTCACCGGCCCGGGTGAGCAAGGTCGAGGTGGTGGACATGGTGGCGCGCTCCGCGCGCGTCACCGTGCCCGACTACCAGCTCTCCCTCGCGATCGGGAAGGAAGGGCAGAACGCCCGGCTGGCTGCCCGGCTGACGGGCTGGCGGATCGATATCCGGCCCGATACGGAACAGCCCGCCGAGCAAGGCTGATTCACCGGACGGCCGTCCGGGATTCAGCCGAAAACATCTGGCTGTTCGATCACATCCCCCAACGGGTGCGGTCGGCTCAGGGAGGTAGACTTAATCAGTGTCTGGCCGCACGCGTGCTTGCGCATGCCCTGAGAGAACCTGTGTGGGATGCCGGGAGCGGGCGGCCAAGGACGATCTGCTGCGGATCGTGACGACCGAGGGCGCATGCGTCCCCGATCGGCGCGGTACGCTGCCCGGTCGGGGTGCTTATGTGCACCCCACACGGGTCTGCCTCGACCTGGCGGTCCGCCGCCGGGCCTTTCCCCGGGCCTTCAGGGGGCCGGGGCCGCTCGACACCACGGCACTGCGCCGCTATGTCGAGCACGCCGAGCAGGCAGCGGCGCAGCAAGAAGGCGCGTAAGCAGCCGTAAGAAGCAAGAAGAACGGCACGGTTCACCGTGCGGTCAGGTACCTCGCGAGTCGGAAGTAGGTCGAGATTGCGATGAGCACTCGATGAGTACGCGATGAGTACGCCCATGAAGTAGCGACGGTCCGGCGGACGACCACCCCGGACCAGAAGGAGCGAAGTGGCTAAGGTCCGGGTATACGAACTCGCCAAGGAGTTCGGAGTTGAGAGCAAGGTCGTCATGGCCAAGCTCCAAGAACTTGGCGAATTCGTCCGTTCGGCGTCTTCGACGATCGAAGCGCCGGTTGTTCGCAAGTTGACTGACGCTTTCCAGCAGGGCGGCTCCGGCCGGGCCGCTGGTAAGCCCTCGGCGCCGCGCAAGGCGGCGCCCGCAAAGCCGTCCGCGCCCACTCCGGCGTCGGCGGCACGTCCTGCTGCCCCCAAGCCCCCGACCCCCGGCCCCAAGCCGGTCGTGGCGGAGGGCCCCAAGAGCATGCCGTCGGCGCCCACTCCGGGCCCGCGGCCCACCTCCGGCGCCCCTGGTGCCCCCAGCGCCCCGGGTGCCCCTGGTGCACGGCCGACCCCCGGCCCCAAGCCGGCTCCGGCCCAGCCCGCGGCCCCGGCTCAGCCCGAGTTCACCGCCCCGCCGTCGCCGGCCCCGGCGGCCCCGCGGCC
>NZ_JBSFMM010000394.1:0-5294 GCF_053599555.1 Streptomyces sp. NPDC000941 | reverse complement strand
ATGTAGTTCACCGGCCGCTGAACGCTCTTGACGCCGACCGTCAGCTTGTTGATGTCACACGGGCCGATCTCCTGCTCCGAGTTGTCGGAACCACCCGAGCCACCGGAACTCTTGGCGCCGTCGGAGCCCTTGGCGCCGTCCTTGGACGACCCGGCATCCTGGGCGCCGCCGCCCTTCTTCCCGTCGCTCGCGCCGCCCGTGGCGTCCGACCCGCCGGAGGTCTGGTCGGCCGGGGCCGAGCTCGGGGTGTCCGCCTTGCCCTCGTTCTTGGTGCCGCTGTCCTCGTTGCTGTTGCAGGCGGTGAGGGTGAGAGCGGCGACCGCGGTCAGGCCGACCGCGGCCAGGCGCAGGGTGCGGGCTCGGCGGGTGGCGAAGGCGGTGATCGACATGGTGGGTTCCCCCCAGATGGACTTGGCCGTTTCCGGTGTGTCTTTCTCGGTACGGCTTAAGCCTGTCGTCCTCCGCTGTCGTTCGGCTGCCGCGCCACTGCCGCCCGGCTGCCGCGCCGCTAACGTTCCACTAACGCCCCGCCTTCAGCGATCCCCGTCGCCGTCCTTCCCGCCCTCGCTGTCCTGGGCGAAGAGCTTGACCAGGTCGCTCATCACGTAGCGGTTGGTGGCCTCCTCGTCCAGCAGATGCATCTCCGCCAGCCGATCCAGACCGTCCTGGATCAGCTCGGGGTCCGCACCGGCCAGCGCCGCGGCCTCCGCCGTATTGACCTCCCGGGCGAAGCCGGTGCCCAGGGTGCGCAGCAGCCGGGCGTCGTCCGCGGACAGGCGGGCCACCGAGTTCCGCAGGGCCGCGGCGACCCCGGCGTCCTCCGCGGACAGCAGCGCGAGCCGCCGCCGCTCGTCGCGGAGCGCCGTGGCCAGCCGGGCCAGCCGCCAGCGTGGCCGGGACAGCAGCTGGGCCGAGGCGGCGCGCAGCGCAAGCGGCAGCCCGTCGCACAGGGTCACCAGCTCATACGCGGCCTCCGGG
This sequence comes from Streptomyces sp. NPDC000941, assembly GCF_053599555.1. Classification (NCBI taxonomy): domain Bacteria; kingdom Bacillati; phylum Actinomycetota; class Actinomycetes; order Kitasatosporales; family Streptomycetaceae; genus Streptomyces; species Streptomyces sp. NPDC000941. Next base: position 4,316 of record NZ_JBSFMM010000394.1, on the reverse strand, counting down.
TCCTCGGCGACCCGGTCGGGGCCGAGCAGGGTGCCGAGCAGGGCCACCCCGTCCTCCGGCCCGAGCGCGTGCAGGCGTACCGGGCGGGCCGCGTCGGTGGCGATCAGCCCGTCGAGCCGGCTGCGGCTGGTGACCAGGGTGGCGGTCTGGGGCCCGCCGGGCAGCAGCGGCCGCACCTGCGCCGAGCTGCTGGCGTTGTCGAGCACGACCAGCAGCCGGCGGTCCGCGACGAGCGACCGGTACAGTGCGCCGGCCGCTTCCGGCGAGGGCGGAATGCGGTCCGCGGGCGTCCCCAGGGCGTGCAGGAAGTCGCGCAGCACCTCGGCGGGCGCCGCCGCCTCGCCGCCGCTGAACCCGCGCAGGTCCGCGAAGAGCCGCCCGTCGGGGAAGGCGTCTGCGTGTGCGTGGCCCCAGTACACGACCAGGCCCGTCTTGCCGACCCCGGCGGGCCCGCTGACGACCGTGATGCCGCCCTCCGGGGGGAGACCGGTGGGGGCCCCGCCGTAGGCCGGTCCGTCCGGTCCTTCGGCGGGCAGGGGGAGCCGGGTCAGGCCGGCCAGCTCGCGGTCGCGGCCGAGGAAGCCGGCCGGGGGGCGGGGGAGCAGCTGTGGCCCGGACGCGGAGGGCTGGTGGGCCGTTTGGGCGGGGACTTGGGCCTGCCCCTGGGCCTGACCTTGGCCCTGGGCGGAAGGCTGGGGCCGGCCCTGCGCGGGGACCTGGGCCTGGGGCTGCGCCTGGGCCGCGCGGGGCGTCTGCGCGGTGGGCTCGGCGGCGCCGCGCGGGCGCCCCGCCGTGGGGGCGGCGCGCAGGATTTCCTCGTACGCGGTGCGCAGCCGCTCGCCCGGGTCGACCCCCAGGTCGTCGGCGAGGAGCTGCCGGGTGCGGTGGTACCAGGCGATCGCGTCGGACTGCCGGCCGATGCGGTACAGCGCCAGCATCAGGGCCGCGATGAGCCCTTCGCGCAGCTGATTGGCCACGGCCGCCGGATGCAGTACGTCGGCGGCCTTCTCGTACTGGCCGAGCGCCCCGTGGGCGCGCGCCAGCGCCTCGACGGCGGCCAGCCGCCGCTCCTCCAGGGCGTGGGCCGCCGCGGCGAAGGGCGGGCTGGGCACCGTGCCGGTGAGGGCCGGGCCGCGCCACAGGTCGAGCCCCTGGCGCAGCAGATCCACGGCCTGCTCGGGGGCGGCCTCGGGGCGGGCGAGGGAGACCAGTTCGGAGAAGCGCTCACTGTCGACGAGCTGTTCTGGCATGCGCAGCCGGTAGGCGGAGCCGTGGGTGATCAGCTCGACGCCGTAGGCATCGGCGCCCGCCTCGGCGAGCGTCGCGCGCAGCCGCGAGACATGGCCCTGGATGACGGTGCGGGCGTGCTCGGGCGGCTCCTCATCCCACAGACAGGTGATCAACTGCTCGACGGGAACAGTGGCGTTGGGCTGCAGCAGCAGCATGGCGAGCAGGCTGCGCCGCTTGACCGGGCCCAGCGTGATCTCTCCGGCGCCGGCGGTCACGGCCACCGGCCCGAGTAGAGAGAAGTCCAAGTCAGCCCTCCAGGAAGGCGGTCATAGCCCTGGTCAGGAGCTGGGGGTCCCGGGCGCCGCACAGCTCGCGGGCCGAGTGCATGGACAGGATGGCCGCTCCCACGTCGACGGTGGTGATGCCGTGCCGGGCGGCGGTGATCGGTCCGATTGTAGTGCCGCACGGCATGGCGTTGTGCGAGACGAAGGCCTGCCAGGGCACGCCCGCGCGTTCGCAGGCGGCAGCGAAGACGGCGCGGCCGCCGCCGTCGGTGGCATATCTCTGGTTGACGTTGACCTTGAGGATCGGGCCGCCGTTGGGCAGTGGGTGGTGGCCGGGCTCGTGCCGCTCGGCGTAGTTGGGGTGGACGGCGTGTCCGGTGTCGGAGGACAGGCAGACCGTCCCGGCGAGGGCGCGGGCCTTGTCCTCGTACGCCCCGCCGCGGGCGAAGACCGAGCGCTCCAGCACATTGCCGAGCAGCGGGCCCTCGGCGCCGGTGTCGGACTGGCTGCCGTTCTCCTCGTGGTCGAAGGCGGCGAGAACGGGGATGTACGGCAGCTCGGGGAGGTTGGCGGCGGCGGCGAGCGCGATCGTGCCGGAGTGGACTGACAGAAGATTGTCCATCCGGGGCCCGGCGATCAGCTCCTGGTCCCGGCCGAGGTAGGCGGGCGGGTCGACGCTGTGCGCCATCAGATCCCAGCCGCTCACCTCGGCGGCGGGGACCCCGGCCGCCTCGGCGACGAAGCGGATCAGAGCGCCCTCCTCCATGCCGCCGACGCCCCAGATGGGCGTCATATGGCGCTGCTTGTCGAGCTTGAGCCCTTCGGTGTTGACCCCCCGGTCGAGATGGACGGCGAGTTGGGGGACGCGCAGCAGCGGCCGGTCGACGGCCACCAGGTGGTGCGAGCCGTCCTTGAGGGTGAGCCGGCCGGAGATGCCGAGGTCGCGGTCCAGCCACGTGTTCAGCAAGGCGCCGCCGTAGACCTCGACGGCGATCTGCCGCCAGCCGTGCGCCGCGGTGTCGGGAATCGGCTTGACCCGCAGATTGGGGGAGTCGGTATGCGCCCCCACGATCCGGTAGGGAGTGAAAGGTCTCGCCCCGTCAGGCACGTACCAGGCGATGATGGCGCCGCCTCGCAGGACGTACTTACCGCCCGTCCCGCTGTCCCAGGGCGCAGTCTCCTCGACCTGCCGGAATCCCACCTTCTCCAGCCGCGCGGCGGCACTCGCCACCGCGTGGTACGGCGAGGGGGCGGCGGCGAGGAAGGACATCAGGTCGTCGGTATGGCCGCGGTCGAAGTCGGAGTGCGCGCTCATGTGAACAGCATAGATTCGAGAACCGCCTGGAGCCCGTGTTCGATTCGGGCCTGTGGAAAACGGCTGAGAGAGCGCGACGGGGCCCGGCGTGGCGTGGCGGGGGTGTAGTGCGGCTTCCGTGGGATTGTGCTGCGCCGATCAGATGAAGATCGGCCGCTCGGCGATAAGAAAGACGCTTTTCCTCCGATATCTCCTGTGATCGTGCCATAACGCACTGAAGGGGATATCGGATGCGCGCTCTTCGTCACGTCCTCCTCGTCCTTGGGGCGCTTCTCCTGCTGTGCGCCGGTGCGCCGGCCGTGGCCCAGCCCACCGCCCCGTCCGTCGCGGCCCCGTCCGACGGCGCCCCGTACCCGAGGGAACCTGTCCCCTGTCCCATCACGGACCGGGTGGGGGCCCACACTCCCCCACCTGCCCCGTTCCAGAAGTACTACGAGGACGACTGGCGGCTGGGCCCCGCGCAGCTCCCCCGGAGCGGGCCGATCGCCGAGATGCTCAGGGGCTGGGAGGGGGCACCTCCCAGCGGTAGCTGGGGGAGGCTGGACGATCTGTCGTCCACCGAATTCCTCGACTGCTACTGGAACGACGAGACCTCCGGCTGGTGGTTCCCGGACCCGGACGGCTGGGTGCTCATCAACGGAACGCCGCTGCACGTCACCGTCACCCTGCAGCCCGGGCAGAAGCTCGATCTCTTCGGCAGCGGCTTCGGCCACTTCCTCGCCCCGGCCGGTACGCCCTTCGCCGAGCGCGCGCTTCCGCCCAGCAACCTCAACACCCTCGATCCGGCGTTCCCCTTCGGCTACCACCTCTACGAGGTCCTGGAGCCCTTCACCGCGGAGGCCGGGCCCATCAGGCCCTGGTTCGCCCAGCCGGGAGGCGGTCTGCAGTACCTCACCACTCCCTCGATCCCCCAACTCGTCGCCGCCGGTAAGCTCCGGCCCCTCAACTGACGCGCATGGACCGGCGGGAGCTCGTCCGGGCGCTGCGCGAGGACCGGGTCCCCGACGCGCTGTACGACATCCCGGGTGTGCACGACATCCCGATCCAGCCGGACGCGTACTACTTCCTGCGGCGGGCGCCTGACGGCTGGGTGGTGGGGCTGCGTGAGCGCTCCAAGGACCGGGACACGCACTGGTTCGGCTCGGAGGACGCGGCCTGCCGCGAGCTGCGCGCGAAGCTCACCGCGTCGCCGCCCCCGGCCGGGGGCGAGCGCGTAGCGGATGTGCTCGCGCACAGCGAGGAGATCCAGCGGCAGGCCTGGCGCGACTTCGAGCGCGCGCTGCGCGAGCAGAGGCGCGAGCAGCGGCCCGACGACACAGGAGACGCACCGGGCCCCGGCCCCGACGCGGGTGCCTGAGACGCGGACGCGTGAACGGAGGAGCCGGGTGCCCCGCGCGGGCCCCCCGCGCGACCGGCGGGGCGCGACCAGGGGTAGACCAGACGCAACAGAACGCGTCAGTTCGGTAGAGCACACCTCTTAAAAACAC
>NZ_JBSFMM010000393.1:0-5448 GCF_053599555.1 Streptomyces sp. NPDC000941 | reverse complement strand
CCCTCGCGCGCGGCCGGCTCCGCTGCCTCGTCCCGCTCGTTCGGCTCCGTCACTGGTAGAGCGTGCCCGTGTTGAGGACCGGCTGCGGGGAGCGGTCGCCGCACAGCACCACCATCAGATTGCTGACCATCGCGGCCTTGCGCTCATCGTCCAGCTCGACGATCTGCTCCTCGGCGATCCGCGCCAGCGCGGCCTCGACCATGCCGACCGCGCCGTCCACGATCTCGCGCCGGGCCGCGACCACCGCGCCCGCCTGCTGGCGCTGGAGCATCGCGGAGGCGATCTCGGGGGCGTAGGCGAGGTGGGTGAAGCGCGATTCGACGATGCGCACCCCGGCCGCCTCGACCCGGGCGTGCAGTTCGGTGGCCAGCTTCTCGGTGATCTCCTCGGCGTTGCCGCGCAGCGACAGCGCGTCCTCGTCGTGCGCGTCGTACGGGTACTCGATGGCGATATGGCGCACCGCGGCCTCGGTCTGGGTGGAGACGAACTCCAGGAAGTCGTCAACCTCGAACACCGCCTGCGCGGTGTCCTCGACCCGCCAGACGACGACGGCGGCGAGCTCGATCGGGTTGCCGTAGGCGTCGTTGACCTTGAGCACCGGGGTCTCGTGGTTGCGCACCCGGGTGGAGATCTTCTTGCGGCTGCTGAAGGGGTTGACCCAGCGCAGCCCCTCGGTGCGCAGGGTGCCCTTGTAGCGGCCGAAGAGCTGGACGACCCGGGCCTGGCCCGGTGCGATCGAGCACAGCCCGCGCATCGCGATGAAGGAGGCGATGATCACCACGACGCCGAGGACGATCAGCGCGGGGTTGCTGTTGTCCTCGTAGTCGTACTCGGAGGTGTCGGTTCCGGCCGCGATGAGCAGCGGGCCCGCGATCAGTCCGGCCAGGCTGAGCAGCAGCGCGAGACCGCCGCCGATGCTGCGCGCGGGCCGCTCGCGCACCTGGGGCCGGGGCTGGGCCGGTATGTCGGGTGTGGTTGTGATGTCGGTCATGTCAGACATGGAGGTTCCCCCGTTTTCGCTGGTACGTGGTGGTGCGTGGTGGTGCGCGGCCGTCCGGCTCACCTATCAAAGTGATAGCACTTTTTGGCGAGAAGGCAACCCTTGGCCGCGGTCGGACGTCAGTTCCTACGGAGCGGGTGCTCTTTGTCACCTTCGGAAAAAGCTTGATCGATGAGTATTTGACGTCAGTTGCGGTGTTAGCTTCATGAGCTGGGTTGGGGTTGACGTACAGGAGCAGCGGGAGAGATGGGCAGAGCGGAAGAGCGGCGGGCGCGGCAGAAGGGCGCTCGCAGAGCCAAGAAAGGCGCCGATAAGAGCGGCAAGAGCGGCAAGAAGACCGGCATACGCCGCTTCTTCACATGGAAGATGGTCCTGGGCTACTTCCTTTCGATGGGGCTGCTGCTCATCGGCGCGTTCCTGGTGCTCTACTTCATGGTCGATGTGCCCAATGCCAACGCCCTCGCCACGGCCGAGGCCAATGTCTACAAGTACAGCGACGGCACCATCATGGCGAAGACGGGCAAGATCAACCGTGAGTCCGTACCGCTGTCCAAAATCCCCAAAGAGGTGCAGCACACCTTCGTCGCCGCCGAGAACAAGGACTTCTACTCCGACCCCGGCGTCTCTTTCACGGGCACCGCGCGCGGCATCGTCAATACCCTTCTGGGCCGCGGCAAACAGGGCGGCTCGACCATCACCCAGCAGTACGTCAAGAACTACTACCTCAGCCAGGAACAGACCGTCAGCCGCAAGCTGAAGGAGCTGGTGATCTCTCTCAAGGTCGACCAGCAGCAGTCCAAGGACGACATCCTCGCGGGGTACATCAACACCAGCTACTACGGGCGCAACGCGTACGGCATCCAGGCCGCCGCCCGCGCGTACTACGACAAGGACGTCGGCGAGCTCTCCGTGGCGCAGGGCGCCTACCTCGCCGCGGTGCTGCAGGCCCCTAGCCAGTACGACTACTCGGTGGCAGGACCCAACGGCAAGCGGCTGGTCGAGCAGCGCTGGAACTACGTCCTCGACAACATGGTCGACAAGCACTGGCTGGACGCGGGCGAGCGCAAGGGCCTGAGGTTCCCCGAGCCCCTCGACCCCCGTCCCACCGCCGGCCTCGACGGCCAGACGGGCTACTTCGTCGAGGCCGCCAAGCAGGAGCTGGTCAAGGCCGGGGTGAGCGAGGACGAACTCGCGGCCGGCGGCTGGACGATCACCCTCAACATCGACAAGAAGAAGCAGCAGGCGCTGGAGAAGGCCGTCCACACCCAGCTGACCTCCAAGCTCAAGCCGAAGACGCGCGCGGTCGACGGGCACGCCCAGGTCGGCGCGGTCTCGGTGAACCCCAAGAACGGCGCGATCGTGGCGATGTACGGCGGTGCGGGCGCCACCAAGCACTGGACCAACAACGCCACCCGCGAGGACTACCAGCCCGCCTCGACCTTCAAGCCGCTCATCCTCGCCGCCGCGCTGGAGAACGACTCCACCACCCAGGACGGCCAGCCGATCAGGGCCAACACCGTCTACGACGGGGACAGCAAGCATCCGGTCAAGGACGACGGCGGCGAGGTCGGCTTCGCCCCGCCGAACGAGGACAACAAGGACTACGGTCCGGTCAACGTCCAGAAAGCGATGAACAACTCCGTCAACTCGGTCTTCGCGCAGATGGCGGTGGACGTCGGCCTGGACAAGGTCAAGAAGACCGCCACCGCCCTGGGCATGAACTCCAAGGCGGGTGGCTTCGATGTGGCCCCCGCGATGTCGCTGGGCGTCATGGGCGCCAGCCCCAAGGACATGGCCGGGGTCTACGCCACCCTCGACAACCACGGTGAGAAGGTCACCCCCTCGATCGTGAAGTCGGCGGAGAAGGGCGGCGAGAGCGCCCAACTGCCCGACACCACGGGCGGCGAGGTGATCAGCCGTACCGCGGCGGACTCCGTGACCTCGGTCCTGACCGGTGTGGTCGACGAGGGCACCGGCTCGGCCGTACGGCAGAAGGGCCAGGCCATGGCGGGCAAGACCGGCACCTCCGACGAGAACAAGTCCGCCTGGTTCACCGGCTACACCCCCGACCTGGTCACCTCGGTCGGCATGTTCGGCGAGGCCAAGGGCGGTAAGCAGGTGACGCTGACCGGCACCGCCGGCGGCGGACGCGTCAACGGCGGTGGCTTCCCGGCCGAGATCTGGGGCGCGTACATGGGAACGGCGCTCGACGGCAAGGGAAGCTCCAAGTTCGACCTGGACACCGACATGGGCGCGGCCGTGCCGCCGCCGTCGAGCACCAGCCCCAGCAGCACCCCGCCCACCAGCAAGTCGACGGAACCGACGACCTCCGCTCCGCCGACGAGCGAGAGCCCGACGGAGTCCTCGTCCCCGCCCACCACCCCGCCGACGACGCCCCCGACCACGGGCGGCGAGTCGCCGACCGACACCACCACGCCGCCGACGACCCCGCCGACCTCGCCCTCCCTGGACACGCGCAGTCTGCGCACCAAACAGCGCGGCCACGGGTGATCTGAGACACGGCAGGCACACAGCAGCGGGCGGGGCCTTCGCGTCGAATGCCCCGCCCGCTGCTGTGTGCCGCGCTTGGCGAACCTCAGGACCGCGGCGGCATCGCCAGCTCGAACCACACGACCTTGCCCGTGCTCAGCCGCGTCGCACCCCACCGCCGCGCCATCCGGTTGACCAGATACAGCCCGCGCCCGCCCTCGTCGGACGGCCGGGCCTGGCGCAGCCGCGGCAGCTGCGGCACATCGTCCCCGACCTCGCAGCGCAGTACGTCCGTCCGCAGCAGCCGCAGCGTCACCGGCCGCTCCGCGTACCGCACGGCATTGGTGATCACCTCGCTGACCAGCAGCTCCACCGCGTCCGTCAGCTCGTCCAGGTCCCACCGGGCCAGCGCCCGCCGCGCCAGCCGGCGCGCCTGCCCGGCCGTCTGCGCCTTGGGGTCCAGGAACCAGTAGGCGACATCGCTGGGCGCGATCCCCTCGAACCGGGCCGCCAGCAGCGCCACATCGTCGTCCCGGTCGCCCGGGCCGAGCATGTCGAGCACCTCGTCGCACAGCGGCTCGAGCGGCGGCGGGTTGGGGCCGGTGAGCCGGGCGGTCGCCGTCAGGCGCTCACGCAGCTGCTCGATCCCGGTCCACACATCGCGCATCCGCGACTCGACGAGACCGTCGGTGTAGAGCATCAGGGTGGCGCCCGCGGGCGCGTCCAGCTCGACCGCCTCGAAGTCGACGCCGCCGACCCCGATCGGCGCGCCCGGCGGCACCCGCAGCACCTCCGCACGGCCGCCGCGGTGCAGCAGCAGGGGCGGCGGATGGCCCGCGTTGGCGACCATGATGCGGTGCGCGACCGGGTCGTAGACCGCGTACAGGCAGGTCGCCATGCGGTCCGTGCCCAGCCGCTGGGCCTGCTCGTCGAGGTGGTGCAGCACCTCCTGCGGCGGCAGATCGAGCCCGGCCAGGGTCTGCGCGGTGGTGCGCAGCTGGCCCATGATCGCGGCCGAGGTCATGGAGTGGCCCATCACATCGCCGACCACCAGCGCGACGCGGTTGCCCGGCAGCGGGATCGCGTCGTACCAGTCGCCGCCGACCCGCGCCGTCTCGGCGGCCGGGAGGTAGCGGCTGGCCAGCCGTACGCCCGTGGGCTGCGGCAGCGAATCGGGCAGCATCGTGCGCTGGAGCTCGTCGGCGATGTACACCTCGCGGCCGTAGAGCACCGCCTTGTCGACGCCGAGCGCCGTGTGCGTGGCCAGCTGGGCGGCGACCAGCAGATCGTCCGGCTCGAACGGCGGCCGGTCCGGGCGGCGTACGAACACGGCGGCGCCGATCACCCGGCGCCGCCCCCGCAGTGGCGCCAGGACCGTGCGCTGGCCCGTGGCCACCGACGTGTGCTCACCGAGCAGTTCGGGCAGCGCGGCCCGGGCGGCCGAGGAGTCGCCGAAGACCGGCCGCACCCCGCGCAGCACCTCGTTCAGCGGACCGCCCGCCTCCACCTCACACAGCTCGGCCGCCGGGCCGCCGCCCACGGCGGGCGACAGATCCGGCTGCGAGGGCAGCAGCGGCAGCCGGCCGCTCTCGGTGTCCGGGTCCAGCGGGATGCGGTCGGTACGGCGCAGCCGCAGCACGACCGGGCCGACCGGGCGCTCGTCGCCGACCGGCAGCGGATCGCGCAGATAGACCAGGATCGCGTCGGCGAAGGTCGGCACGGTGGCCCGGCACAGGCCCAGCACGATCTCGTCCAGGTCGATACCGCGCGCGATCCGCCGGGTCGCCGCGCCGACGAACCGCAGCCGGTCCCCGCCACGGTCCCGCGCGGCGGCCGCCTCGGCGGCGACGGTGCTCCCTGGGGGTGGCGCGGCCGGCACCGCGGGCACCCCGCCCTCGGGCGCGCGATAGCCGACCTCGGCCGCGGCCCTGGCGTCGCCCACGTCGGCCGGCGGATGC
>NZ_JBSFMM010000392.1:0-5488 GCF_053599555.1 Streptomyces sp. NPDC000941 | reverse complement strand
TCTCGGCGCCGCGTCCACGCCCGGCAGCCATGGCCTGGGCGCGGCGCCGCGCTCATGGGCGCCGGACCGTGCCACGGGTGGTCAGTCGGGTGTGCAGGGAGCGGGCGGAGGTGTCGGTGAGGGCGGCGATCTGGTCGACGATGGCGCGGAGGCGCGCCGTGTCGTCTCCTGCGGCGTCCGCTTCGTCGTACAGGGCGCGGAACTGGGGGTCCAGGCCGACCGGGGCGCGGGCAGTGAGGGCTGCGCCCAGTTCGGCGATGATGACTCGTTGGTCGGCGCGGACCGCTTCTTGGTCGGCGCGCTGCATCACATAGCGGTCGGCGACCGCCTTCAGGACCGCGCATTCCAGGCGCGCCTCGCGCGGCACCACGAGCTCGGCGCCGTAGCGGGTGAACCGGCCGGTGCCGTAGGCGGCGCGGGTGGCGCCCTCGGCGGCGAGGCAGAAGCGGCCGATGAGCTGGCTGGTGGCGTCCTTGAGCCGGGCCTGGGCGACGGAGGAGCCGTCGTAGCCGTGGGGCCACCACTCCTGGTCGAGCAGCCGGTCCAGGGCCTCGGCCAGCTCGTCGGGCTCGGCGCCCGGGGCGTAGCGGGCGGCGGTGACCGCGAAGACCTCGCGGCGCTCGGGTTCGGCGAGCAGCAGGCCGGGGTCGAGGTGGCCGGCGTGCAGGCCGTCCTCGACGTCGTGGACCGAGTACGCCACGTCGTCGGACCAGTCCATGACCTGGGCCTCGAAGCAGGTGCGGTGCTCGGGCGCGCCCTGCCGGAACCAGGCGAAGACCGGGATGTCGTCCTCGTACACCCCGAACTTGCGCGAGCCGGGGTCGCTGGGGTGCCCGCCGCGCGGCCAGGGGTATTTGGTGGCGGCGTCGAGCGCGGCGCGGGTGAGGTTGAGCCCCACGCTCACCGCGGCGCCGGTGTCCGGGTCGGCGACGAACCGCTTGGGTTCCAGCCGGGCGAGCAGCCGCAGCGACTGGGCGTTTCCCTCGAAGCCGCCGCAGGCCTCGGCGACCTCGTTGAGCGCCTGCTCGCCGTTGTGCCCGAAGGGCGGATGGCCGAGGTCGTGGGCCAGGCAGGCCATCTCCACCAGGTCCGGGTCGCAGCCGAGCGCGGCGCCGAGCTCCCGGCCCACCTGGGCGCACTCCAGGGAGTGGGTCAGCCGGGTGCGCGGGGTGGCGTCCCAGGCGGGGGCGGCGGCGCCGGGGCCCGGGTCGGCGGCGGGGGCCGCGGGGACGGCGGGGACCACCTGGGTCTTGCCGGCCAGCCTGCGCAGCGCGGCCGAGTGCAGCACCCGCGCCCGGTCCCGCTGGAACGCGGTCCGGCCCGGGCGCTTGTCCGGCTCGGCCGCCCAGCGCTCGAGGTCCGCCGCCTCGTAGCCGGGGCTCGCCCAGGCTGAGGCCGCGGACTCGGTCGGTTGGAGGGTTGGGTGGTGGGCAGTGGGCTGGGCTTGTTCTGCGGACTCAGCTGATGGTTCGGGTGGTTCGGATGGTTCGGGTGCCGTGGGTCCAGTGCGGCTCATACACCGACGGTAACCGCCGGGTGTGACATGGGTGCAGAGGCGAGCGCCTGTTCATAGCGGTGGACCACGAGCCGCGCGACGGCCGGATGGTCGCCCAGCGGCCCGGAGGCGATACCGGGCGCCGCGTCCGCGCACTGGGTCGCGAAGCGGCCGGGGGCGGCGAAGTACGAGGCCACCGCGATCCGCCGGCCACTCCCCATGTCGGTCAGGGCGCGTACCGCCTCGGCCACCGTGGGCGCGGCGGCGGAGGCGTAGCCGGGCAGTACGGGTACGCCGCCGAGCCGGGCGCTGAGCAGGGCCGCCGTACGGGCCGTGTCGGCGGCCGAGTCCCGGTCGCGGGAGCCCGCCGCCGCCAGGACGACACCCGCCCCGGAGAGCCCGCCGGACGGCGGCCCACCGGACAGCCCGCCGGACGCCCCGCCGGACGGCCACCCGGCCTCGGTGAGGCGCGTGTGCAGGGCCTCGGCGAGCAGCGGGTGCGGGCCGAGCGGAGCGGCCATACGGACGGACAGGTGGGGCGCGGCGGCGACGGCGTCCGGCAGGTCCCGTTTGATGTGATGGCCGCGGCCGAGGAGCAGCGGTACGAGGACGGCCTCGCCGCGCAGCTCGGCGAGCGTGTCGGCGAGCAGCGGATTGTTCAGCTCGACATGGCCGAGGCGTACGGGCAGGTCGGGGCGGAGCGTGCGGACGCGGTCCACGAGCGCGGTGACCGTGCGCAGCGCCTCCGGGTCACGGCTGCCGTGCGCCACGGCGACGAGGGTGGGCGGGCGCCGCCTGCCACCGAGGGTCAGCCCGCCGAGTTGCGAGCCGAGCTGTGCGGTGATCCGGGTCATGAGCTGGGCCGTACTGTCGAGGGGGCCGGAAGGGGCTGCGGGACCGGGGCGAGACGACGCCTTCATGACGAGAGCCTCGCAGCGGGACATTGCGCCCCCGTTGCGTGGCCGTCACAGGTGATTGCCACGAGTTCACCGGACGCCGCCGGCCACGCTGAGGTCCGGTTGCCCGATGCGTAACGCGAGCGGGCGCGGCACGTAACACGGCCGTAGCACGCTGCCCGCATGCCGCACATGACCGGCGCCATGACGCCCGACCCCGCCGTCGACACCCACTGCCCGTACTGCTCGCTCCAGTGCGGCATGGCGCTGCGCCCCGCGCCGGGGAGCGAAGGGGGCGTGGCGGTGGTGGAGCGGACGGCGTTCCCCGTGAACCGCGGCGCGCTGTGCGGCAAGGGCCGTACAGCACCCGCCGTACTCTCCTCCCAGGTGCGCCTGACCGAGCCGCTGGTCCGCCGCCCTGACACCGGCCGGCTCGAACCGGCCACCTGGGAGGAGGCCCTGGACCGGGTCGCGGAGGGGCTGGCGGGCGCGGCGCAGACGTACGGGCGGGACGCCGTGGGGGTCTTCGGCGGGGGCGGGCTGACGAACGAGAAGGCGTACGCGCTGGGCAAGTTCGCCCGGGTCGTGCTCGGCACCTCGCAGATCGACTACAACGGCCGCTTCTGCATGTCCTCGGCCGCCGCCGCGCACAACAGGGCCTTCGGCCTCGACCGCGGGCTGCCGTTCCCGCTGGCTGACGTGGCCCGCACCGGGTGTGTGATCCTCGTCGGCTCGAACCTGGCCGAGACCATGCCGCCCGCGCTGCGCTATCTGACCGAGCTGAAGGAGTCCGGCGGCAAGCTGATCGTCATCGACCCGCGCCGGACCCGGACCGCCGAACAGGCGGATCTGCACCTGGCCCCGCGCCCCGGAACGGACCTGGCGCTCGCGCTGGGGCTGCTGCACCTGGTGGTCGCGGAGGGGCGGGTGGACGAGGAGTTCATCGCGCGGCGTACGAACGGCTGGCCCGAGGCGCGGGCCGCGGCGATGGCGCACTGGCCGGAAATGGTCGAACGGATCACCGGCGTCCCGGTCCCCGAACTCCGCGAGGCGATGCGGATGTTCTGCGATGCGTCGAGCTCCATGGTGCTCACGGCGCGCGGGCCCGAACAGCAGTCGAAGGGCACGGACACCGTCGGCGCCTGGATCAACCTGTGCCTGGCCACCGGCCGCGCCGGCCGCCCGCTGTCCGGCTACGGCTGCCTCACCGGCCAGGGCAACGGCCAGGGCGGCCGCGAACACGGCCAGAAGGCCGACCAGCTGCCCGGCTACCGCAAGCTCGACGACCCGGCGGCCCGCGCCCATGTGGCCGGCGTATGGGGCATCGACCCCGACGCGCTGCCGGGGCCCGGGCGCAGCGCGTACGAACTCCTGGACGCGCTCGGCGGCGACGTACGGGCCCTGCTGCTCATGGGCTCAAACCCGGTGGTCTCCGCTCCCCGCGCGGACCATATAGAGGCGCGATTGAGGTCGCTGGACTTCATGGCGGTCGCGGACGTCGTCCTCTCGGAGACCGCCGCGCTCGCGGACGTCGTCCTTCCGGTGACCCAATGGGCGGAGGAGACGGGCACGACGACCAACCTGGAAGGCCGCGTCATCCTGCGCCGCGCCGCCATCACCCCACCGCCCGGCGTCCGCTCGGACCTGGAGGTGCTCCACGGGTTGGCCGCCCGGCTGGGCTGGGAGAAGGGCTTCCCGACGGACCCGGAGGAGGTCTTCGACGAGCTGCGGCGCGCGTCGGCGGGCGGGGCGGCGGACTACTCGGGCATCACGTACCGGCGGATCGCGGAGGAGGACGGGGTCTTCTGGCCCTGCCCGGAGGGGGCGGAGGCGGCGGAGGCGGCGGAGGCGGCGGAGGCGGACTCGGACTCGGACTCGGCCCTCTCGGCCTGGACCGCGGCAGAGGCCGCCGGGGCGGGCCTGGCTGGGGCCGGGGCGCGGGTGGCCGAGCCCGCCACGGCGGAGGCGGGCGGTGCGGGCCAGGCGCCGAGCGCCTTGGCCGACCCCAGCCCGCACTCCGCTCCGCACCCCGGTACGCCGCGCCTCTTCCTCGACCGCTTCGCGACCGACGACGGCCGGGCCCGCTTCGTACCGGTGTCCCACCGCCCCGCGGCGGAGGAGCCCGACGCGGAGTATCCGCTGTTCCTGACCACCGGCCGGGTGCTCTCCCAGTACCAGTCGGGCGCGCAGACGCGCCGCGTCGAGGAGCTGAACCGGGCCGCCCCCGGCCCCTTCGTGCAGCTGCACCCCCAGCTCGCCGAGCGCTTGGGTGCCGCCGAGGGCGACCGGCTCGCGGTGGTCTCCCGCCGCGGGCGGGCCGTCGCCCCGGCCCGCATCAGCCGGGACATCCGGCCGGACACGGTGTTCATGCCCTTCCACTGGGCGGGCGAGGGACGGGCCAACGCGCTCACGAATCCGGCGCTGGATCCGGTCTCCCGGATGCCGGAGTTCAAGGTGTGCGCGGTACGGGTGGAACGGGCGGAACGGGCCGCGGGTTAGTTTCGTTCGGGTGGCATGATCGCGACGAGTTCGACTTCGAAGCCATCGTCGTTCTCCAGGTAGGCGGCGTAGTGCTGGCTGCCGCCGGCGTAGGGGTGCTGGTCGGGGAACAGCAGGTGCCAGCCGTGGTGAGCGGCGTCGGCGGTCAGCTTGTCGACCGCGGCGGCGTCTTCGACGTGGAAGGCCAGGTGGTTCAGTCCTGGACGACAGCGGTCGTGCTGGTGGGCGGTGAGCGCCGGGGACTGCTCGATGACCAGGTAGGTCGGCCCGAGTCGCCAGCTGCGGCCGTTGTCCCAGTTTTGGAAGGCCACGTATCCCAGTGCCTCGAGCAGCCAGCCGAGCGAGGCGAGCGCGCGGTGGATGTCCGGCACCCACAGCTCGACGTGGTGCAGCATGCCGTGCGTCGGCCGGCTCATGCGGCGACCACCTTGCCATCGTCCTTGACTTCGCTGAGCACGGGCGTGCTGCCTTCCGTTGGCCATTACGGGTGACTTTGCGGTGAGTATCGGACAGCGACACGCGGTCGCGTCGGCGTGTCGCTGTCCGATAGCCACCACAAAAAAGCCCACGAACGCGTCGACATACATCAGGTAAGCCC
>NZ_JBSFMM010000391.1:0-5520 GCF_053599555.1 Streptomyces sp. NPDC000941 | reverse complement strand
CTCTCTGCCGGCGCCGGTCGCGAAGGTCATCCGAGATGCCCGCGAGGAGGCCGGCAAGGCACGCACCGTCGCCAAGCAGAACGCGGCCGATGAGGCGCGGAAGGAACTGCTCGCCTCGATCAGCAAGGCCGTGGGCCTGGACGACGGGGACGCACCGCCGTCCCCGGAGGAGCTGACACAGCAGCTCATGCAGTCGCGAAGCGAACTCTCCACAGCCCAGGAGCAGGCCGCCTCGGCTGCGATCGAGCTGCACGTCTACAGGGCCGCGCACCGGCTTGGCGCCGACGCGGACGCCCTGCTCGACTCCCGATCCTTCTGCGACACCGTCGACAGCATCGACGTCTCGGATGACCCGAAGGCGTTCAACGCGGCAGTCGAGAAGGCCATCAACGAGGCCCTTGGCAGGAACCCAGCGCTGCGCGCTCCCACCAGTGCCGGTCGCTCTGGCGGCGACCTCTCCGGCGGGTCCGGCGAGGGCGGGACCAAAGCCCGCCCCACATCACTCAGCGCCGCCGTACGCGGCGCTTTCGGAACATAACCAGTAGGAGGATCCCGTGCCCGTCACGCTCGCACAGGCGCAGGTCAACACCCAGGCCGACGTGGATTACGCGGTCATCGACAACCTCCGGCGCTACTCATGGCTGCTGGACCAGATCGCGTTCGACGACACCGTCACACCCGGCACCGGCGGCGCGTCGCTGACATACGGCTACACCCGGCTGACCGCCGCCCGGACCGCCAACTTCCGGTCGATCAACGAGGAGTACACCCCGGCGCAGGCCAGCCGTCAGCGGTACACGGTGGAGCTCAAGCCGCTCGGCGGTGCTTTCACGGTCGACCGTGTCCTCTCGCGCCTGGGCGCGGCGGCAACGAACGAGATCACCTTCCAGATGCAGCAGCTCCTCACGAGCGTCCGCGCCAGGTTCCAGGACGAGCTGATCAACGGTGACACCGCTGTCGACTCCGAGGGCTTCGACGGCCTGGACAAGTCCCTGACCGGGCAGGCCACCGAGTACCTGCCGCTCAACGAGGGCGTGAGCACCGGGTACCTGGACTGGACCCGGGGCACTATTGACACCCAGGCCGAGGCCATGGCCCAGCTGGACATTGTCGACGACTTCCTGTCCCGCATCGTGCCCAGCCACACCGGCGGCGGCGACGCCGGCGCCCCCGGAGCCCTGCCGCCCGGCGTGAAGGCCATCCTCGGCAACACCCGATCCATCACCCGCATGCGCGCGCTGGCCCGCTGGGCGGGGATCTACACCCAGACCAAGGACGACCTCGGCCGCCAGATCGAGATGTACGGGCCATGGGTCCTGCAGGACCTCGGCGACAGCGCGCTGGGCACCGGGCCGATCATCCCGAACGAGACCCGCGACACCGACGCGGGCGGCGCCGGGGGCAACATCACCAACGTCACCGACCTGTACGCCGCGAGCTTCGGCCTGGACGCCCTACACGGCGCCTCGGCAGCGGATCAGCCGCTGGTGCAGACCTGGATGCCCGACTTCACCCAGCCCGGCGCGGTCAAGTCGGGCGAGGTCGAGATGGGGCCAGTCGCCGCGGTACTCCGGAACGTGAAGAGCTGCGGCGTCCTCCGCAACATCAAGGTGGCCTGATCATGGCAACGTTCGAGATCACCGCCCCGGCGCGGGGCTTCAACGGCGATGTCGCCGGTGTGCAGTTCTCCCAGGGTCGCGCCGTCGTGGACGACTCGGCGGAGGACTTCACGGCGGCGCTGGGCTACTTCCGCCGCAAGGGCTACACCGTCGTAGCCATGGACGACGAGCCCGAGCAGGAGCACGCCGGCGGATCGGACGAGCAGTTCGACCCGGCCAAGCACTCCGTCAAGGAGGTCCTGGCCTACCTCGACACCGCCGACCCCGACGAGGCCGAGCGCGTCATCGCGGCCGAGCAGGCGGGCGAGGCCCGCAAGACCATCCTCTAGAAGGGAGCAGAACAGTGACCACGCTCGGCGCCTACACCGGCAACGTCCGCGACGCCCTCGCCCACTACAACCTCGCCGACCCCTCGTCGCCCGACACCTTCTTCCGCCGCAACATGCCCCGCACCGGCTTGTACGACTCGGCCGGCGACACCGGGCAAGTCGCCCTGGCGACCGGCGTCATGACCTCGGTGTCGATCTTTTTGCAGGCCGGGGACGTCGTCACGAGCATCAGCTTCCGGTCCGGGGCTACGGCGGCCGGCACGCCCACCAACTGGTGGTTCGCCCTGTACTCCAGCGCCTCGACTCCCGCGCTGCTCGCCCAGACTGCCGACCAGACCACCGGGGCGTGGGCGGCCAACACCACCAAAACCCTGGCACTCTCGTCCGCGCAGACGATCAGCACGACGGGCGTGTACTGGGCTGCGGTCATGGTCGCCGCCACCACCGTCCCCACGCTGATCGGCTCGGTGGTGGCCCCGGCGATCGTCACCGGAGAGCGGAGCCTGTCCCAGTCGTCCGGCTCCGGCCTGACGACCACGGCCCCGTCAACGATCGCGTCTCCGACGGCGAAACAGTTCGCGCCGTACGTGGTCGCGACCTGATCCGGGGGTTGGCATGGCACTCACCAGCACCATGTCCGTCGCTGTCAGCGCAGAGCTGACCAGCGCTCTCGATCTGGCGACCGGCACCGTGCCGCTGGCCATTCGCAAGCCCGTCACGCTCACCTCCGGCACGGGGGCCGGGCAGGCCGACAAGGTGTTCAGCGACCGGCGCACGCTGGCGGCCTCGGCGTCGGAGGATCTCGACCTGGCGGGCGTCCTGGTCGACGCCTTCGGGGCGACGATCACCTTCGCGCGCATCAAGGGCCTGGTGATCTCGGCAGCGGCGGCGAACACGAACAACGTGATCGTCGGTAACGCCACCAGCAACGGGTTCGTCTCGTGGGCCGGTGGTGCAACACACACCGTCACTGTCCGGCCGGGCGGCACGCTCGCCCTCATCGCCGGGCAGAACGACGCGACCGGCTACGCGGTCACCGCGGGCACCGCCGACCTGCTGCACATCGCCAACTCGGGTGCGGGCACGCCGGTGACCTACGACATCGTCCTCATCGGCGCCTCGGCGTAAGGAGGTGCTGTCTGGTGGCCAGGATCTACGCCACGTCGGCCGACTACCAGACCTACACCGGGCAGACCCCGCCAGCAGACGCCACCCAGCTCCTTGCCCGCGCGACGAGGATGCTGGAGGCGCGCGTACTGAGGCTGTGCTGGTACGAGGTCGACGCCGACGGCATGCCCACCAACGCCGTGGTGCTCGCCGCGATCCAGGCGGCGGTGTGCGCACAGGTGCAGTGGTGGCAGGAGGTGGGCGACTCCATCGGCGCGGTCGGCGCCGGGTGGGGCTCGGTGAGCATCGGCTCGGTGAGCCTGTCTGGGTCGGCTGCCGCCGCCAGCGGGGACGACTCTCCAGCCCGGCAGATCGCCCCGCAGGCGTGGGACGAACTGCAATCGCCCGACCTGACGCTGCCCGACATCTTCCGGCTCGGGGCGGTGACATCGTGCTGATCCCTGGCTTCCTGCTGCGGCATCAGATCACCGTCGAGCCGCACGAGGGCGACGGCCCATACGGTCCGGTCTACGGGGCACCGGTGGCCGTGCGGTGCTTCCTCGACCAGGCCACCCGGCTCGTGCGGAATCCCGGCGGGGAAGAGGTCACGTCCTCCTCGACGGCCTACTGCCCGCTCGATACGGCGGCACCCGCGAAGTCCCGCGCGACGCTACCCGACGGGAGGCAGACGACCGTCATCGACGCGAAGCGCCGGGACGGCGGCGGCCTGCCCACTCCCGATCACCTGGAGGTGATGCTGCTGTGACGCAGTACACCCGTCTCACATACAACGGCCGCCGCTTGTGGACCAGCGGCGGCCGTCGGCGTGCCGCTCGCGGCGTGCAGCTGGCCGCCGAGCATGTACTGGCCGAGTCGAAGAAGGAAGTGCCGCTCGACGAGGGCACGCTGGAACGCTCGGGGAAGGCTGCGGTCGACGAGGCAACGCTGACCGGCACGGTTTCCTATGACACCGTCTACGCCGTTCCTCAGCATGAGCGGCTCGACTTCCACCACCCGATGCCAGGCCGGAAGGCGAAATACCTCGAAGACCCGATGAACCGCGAGCGGCAGCGGGTCGCGCAGATCATCGCCACTGAGATCCGCCGGTGGCTGCGGTGAGCTACACCCCCGACCTCCTCGACGGCCTCGCTCAGCTCATCGCCGACCAGGGCATCGCCGTCTACCGGCCGGACGGCGTCTACACGGTCAGTGAGACCGGCCTCACTGTGGCGGTCATGCCGGACAACCCCGACCGGATCGTGGCACTGACCGCCTACCCGGTGGAGGACACACACCTGACCGACGCGATCACAGGCGTGCAGGTGCGCGTCCGCGCGAGCCGCGACCCGCGCGAAGCGGACCAGCTCGCCGACGCCCTGTTCGACCTGCTCCACGGACGCGAGCACTTCGTCGCGGGCGGCATCCACATCGGCCTGTGCTGGCGCCAGTCGCAGGGCCCCCTCGGCCAGGATCAGCTCGGCCGGATGGAGCTGGCCGCCAACTACTACCTGCGGACCACCAGGGCCGCGACCCACGCGTACGAATAGGAGGACCGCGTCATGTCGACGCCTACCCCCGTCACCGCTCTGGCCCGCCGCTGGCGGCTGGAGGTGGACATGTCCGCAGCCGGTGACGGTACCGATTTCCAGCTGTGCCCGGCCATCACCGAGTTCAACTGGGAGGCCCCGCCCAACGTGGAGGACAGCGGGACGTACGACGATGACGGCTGGGACGGCAACACGAAAACCGGTCAGGGCTGGTCCGTCACCGCGACCTTCAACCGGAAGACCAGTGCGGACAGCACGACGTACAACGCTGTGCACGAGAAGCTGCGGGCGGTCTTCTTCGGCTGGGGCGCCGACTCCGAAGTGCTGATCCGGTGGATGGACCGCGAGGGCTTGCCCGAGGCGTACCGGGGCAGTGCCCTGGTCGAGTGGAAGCCGTCCGGGGGCGACAAGAACGCCTTGGATCAGGTCGAGGTGACGCTGACCGGAAACGGCCCGCTGTCCCAGATCACGAACCCGATCACGCCCTGATGGCGGCCCGCTTCGAAGCCCTCGACGAGCTGTTCGACGACGCGCTCGAACTCCCGATCCGGGGCAAGACGTACCGCATCCCCAGTCCGACCGCCGAGGACGGCCTGAAGGTCCAGCGCATCACCACCCTCGCCGCTCGCCTGGTGGCCGGCGGCGAGGCGATCGATACCAATCTGCTGGACGACGACGAGGAACGCGACCTTTTCCAGCTGTGCCTCGGCCCGGTCTTCGAGGAACTGCGGGCGGATGGCGTCACCTGGTCCCAGCTCAGGCACACCGGGCTCACGGCGATGTTCTGGATCGTGAGTGGCGTCGAGACCGCTGAGCAGTACTGGAAGGCGGCCGGGGACCCTTCTCAGCTGGCCCCGAATCGGGAGACGCGCCGCGCCCAGAAGAAGAGTGGATCGGCTGCGGCGAGCGCGACGAAGC
>NZ_JBSFMM010000390.1:0-5717 GCF_053599555.1 Streptomyces sp. NPDC000941 | reverse complement strand
TACGTGGCCAACAACGCCTGCGCCTCGATCGGATCACCCAACCTCGTCCCCGTGCCGTGCGCCTCCACCACATCCACATCCGAAGCCGACAGACCTCCACTCGCCAACGCCTGACGGATCACCCGCTGCTGGGACGGACCATTCGGCGCCGTCAGACCATTCGACGCGCCGTCCTGGTTGACCGCCGAACCCCGCATCACGGCAAGCACTTCGTGTCCATTGCGGCGCGCATCGGACAGCCGCTCCAACACCAGCACACCCACGCCCTCGGACCAGCCAACGCCGTCGGCCGACTCCGAGAATGCCTTGCACCGCCCGTCCGGCGACAACCCCCGCTGCCGCGAAAACTCCACAAACGCCACAGGCGTCGACATCACCGTCACACCACCGGCCAACGCCAGCGAACACTCCCCCGCCCGCAACGCCTGCGCCGCCAAATGCATCGACACGAGCGACGACGAACAGGCCGTGTCGACCGTGACCGCCGGGCCTTCGAACCCCAAGGTGTAGGAGACTCGGCCCGAGGCCATGCTCGCGGCGCTGCCGTTCCCCTGATAGCCCTCGAACTCACCCCCGCCGAGCAGATCGGCGTAGTCGTTGTACATCACCCCGGCGAACACACCGGTCCGGCTGCCCCGCAGCGACACCGGATCGATCCCGGCCCGCTCGAACGCCTCCCACGACGTCTCCAGCAGCAGCCGCTGCTGCGCATCCGTCGCCAACGCCTCACGCGGACTCATCCCGAAGAACGTCGCGTCAAACCCCCCCACGTCACGCAGGAACCCACCTTCACGGGTGTAGGAGGTGCCGAGGTGGTCCGGGTCCGGGTCGTACAGCGCCTCCAGATCCCAGCCCCGGTCGGTCGGGAAGCCAGAGACCACGTCGACTCCCTCGAAGACCACCCGCCACAGGTCCTCGGGAGTACGCACCCCACCCGGGTAGCGGCAGGCCATCCCCACGACCACCACCGGGTCGTCGGATGTGGCGGGAAGGGGGTGGGTCGGCGCCGACATCTCGGTTTCGGCTCCGAACAGCTCGTCGATGAGGTAGTCGGCGAGGGTGGTGGGCCTGGGGTAGTCGAAGACGAGGGTGGCGGGCAGCCGGAGCCCCGTAGCGGTGTTCAGCCGGTTACGCAGCTCCACCGCCGTCAGCGAGTCGAACCCCAGATCCTGGAACGACCGGGAGGGTTCGACGGACTCGGCTCCGACGTGCCCGAGTACGAGCGCCACCTGGCCGCGTACCAGGCTCAGCAGGGCGTCACGCCGCTCCTCTCGATGGGTCAGCGTGCTCAGTCGCCGGATGAGCGAGGCGGCTGCCCCCGAGCCCGCGACGGCTGCGCGGCGGGCCTTGGCCCGGACCAGTCCGCGCAACAGCCAGGGGATCTCGTCCTGGGTGCGCAGCGCGGGCAGGTCGAGCCGGACGGGTACGACGGCGGCCTCGCCGCTCGCCAGGGCGGCGTCGAACAGCGCCACCCCCTGTTCGGCCGACAACGCCTGCATACCCGAGCGCGCCATCCGCCTCAGGTCGGCCTCGTTCAGTGCACTGGTCATCCCGCCCACCGGCTCCCACGGGCCCCAGGCGAGCGATACGGCCGGCAGACCGGCCGTACGTCGATGCTCGGCCAGCGCGTCCAGGAAGGCGTTGCCCGCCGCGTAGTTGGCCTGGCCGGCTCCGCCGAACACGCCCGCCGCCGAGGAGAAGAGGGCGAAGACGGAGAGATCCATGTCCCGGGTCAGCTCATGCAGATGCCACGCCGCGTCCACCTTCGGCCGCAGTACGTTCACCATCCGCTCCGGCGACAGTGCCTCCACCACGCCGTCGTCGAGCACACCTGCCGTATGGACGACTCCCCACAGCGGATGCGCCTCGGACACCCCGGCCAACACCTCGGCGAGCCCGTCGCGGTCGGCGATATCGCACGCTGCCACGGTGACATCCACGCCGTGAGCCGTCAGCTCGGCGACGAGGTCCCCGGCGCCGTCGGCGGCCGGGCCACTACGGCTGAGCAGCACCAGGTGGCGTACGCCGCACTCGGCCACCAGATGGCGGGCCACCAGCCGGCCCAGTCCTCCCGTGCCTCCGGTGATGAGCACGGTGCCCTCGCCGTCCCATGCCGGCGAGGTCCCGTCGGGTGCGGGGACGCGGATGAGCCGGGCCGCCCGGATCGCGCCGTCGCGCAGCGCCACTTGCGGCTCCGCGGAGGCGAGGGCTTCCAGCAGCAGCGATCCCGGTGCCCTCACGCCGTCGACGGCGCGGTCGGCGCTGGGGCCGGACTGCGGGTCGAGATCGAGGCCGAGGTCTAGGTCTAGGTCGATCAGACCGAACCGGCCGGGGTGTTCGGTCTGGGCCGAGCGCACCAGACCCCACACCGAGGCGGCGGCGAGGTCGGCGGCGGCCGTCGCGCCACGTGTGACGAACACCAGCCGGGAATCCGCCCACCGCTCCTCCGCCAGCCAGGTCCTGAGCTGCTCCAGCACGCTGGTCGTGGTGGTACGTACGGACTCCACCACCGGCGATCCGGAGTCGCCGCCAACCACGGGCACCAGCACGATGCCCGGTGCCGCGGCCTCCGATGCGGCCGCCAGCGAGGCGAGATCGGCGTGCGTTTCCGCCGCCGCGCCGCCCTCTTCGACCAGCGCGACCAGGCCCAGCGGGTCCGGGCCCACGACCGCCAGCTGTTCGCCGACGGGGGCCGCCGCGGGTGTCGCCACCCAGTCCAGACGGAACATGGAGGTACGCGCGACGTCCGGGACACCGTCGCCGCCGTCCCCGTGCTCGGCCGGGAGCTCGGCCACCACCAGGGAGTCCACCGTGGCCACCGGGGCACCGCACGGATCGGCGAGCGCGATCGACAAGGCGCCGTCCGCGCGACGTGACAACCTCACGCGTACCGAGGAGGCGCCCACGGCCCGCAGCGAGACCCCCGACCAGGAGAACGGCACGGCACTCGTGTCCGAGTCCGCATCATCCAATACGGCCACGTGCAGAGCGGCGTCGAGGAGCGCGGGGTGCAGGCCGAAGGCCGCCGCGTCTGCTTCCATCCGCTCCGACAGGTCCACCTCGGCGAACAGTTCGTCGCCCAACCGCCACGCGGCCCGCAGGCCCTGGAACGCCGGGCCGTAGTCGAAGCCCGCGGCCGCCCGGCGCTCGTAGAAGCCGTCCAGGTCCAGCGGCGCCGCCCCGGTCGGCGGCCACACCCTCGCATCCGGCGTCGCCTCGCCGAGTTCAGCGAAGGACGGCGACGCGGCGGCGGTGAGGGTACCGGTGGCGTGCCGCAACCACGGTGTGTCCTCCGCGCCCTCGGGCCGCGAGTGCACACTCACCGGGCGGCTGCCCGTCTCGTCCGGTTCGCCCACGGTCAGCTGCAGCTGTACGGAGCCCTGTTCGGGAAGCACGAGCGGTGCGGTCAGGGTGAGCTCGTCCACCCGGTCGCAGCCGACCTGGTCACCCGCCCGGAGCGCCAGCTCCACCAGCGCCGTACCCGGCACCACCAGCCGCCCCATCACCCGGTGATCCGCCAGCCACGGGTGGGACCGCGTCGACAGAAGGCTCGTGAACAGATGTCCCCCGGCACCCGCGAGCTCGACGGCGGCACCCAGGAGCGGATGGTCGGCCGCACCAAGGCCGGCCGCGCGTACATCGCCGGCACGGCTCGCCGTACCCGCTGGCCAGAACCGCTCGTGCTGGAAGGCGTAGGTGGGAAGGGCCACCCGCCGGGCGCCCGCGAACAGCGGAGACCAGTCCACCTCCACTCCTCGTACGTGGAGCCGAGCGAGGGCGGTGAGGGCCGACCGTTCCTCCCCCTGGCCCTTGCGCAATACCGGCACCAGCGCTGCCTCCTCCGGCGCAGACTCCTGCGCCAGGGCGGAGAGCACCCCGTCGGGCCCCAGCTCCACGAAGACCGTGACGCCGTCGTCGGCCAGGGTCCGTACCCCGTCCGCGAACCGTACGGCCTGACGGACGTGAGCCACCCAGTAGGCAGCAGAGCACAGCTGCTCCTCCGCCGCGAGGCCGCCCGTCACGTTGGAGACCACCGGAATGGCCGGGGGCTGGTAGGAGATGCTTTCGGCCACGGTACGGAACTCTTCCAGCATCGGGTCCATCAGCGGGGAGTGGAACGCATGCGACACCCGCAGCCGGCTTGTCTTCCGCCCCTGCGCCGCAAACCGCTCCGCGATCTCCAACACTGTCTCCTCAGCCCCGGACACCACCACCGAACCAGGACCGTTGACAGCCGCGATCGACACCTCGCTGGACAGCAGCGGCAGCACCTCATCCTCCGCCGCCTGCACCGCCACCATCGCCCCACCCGCGGGCAACCCCTGCATCAACCGGCCTCGCGCCACCACCAGCGCACACGCGTCCGCCAGCGACAACACCCCCGCCACATGGGCGGCCGCGATCTCCCCGACCGAATGCCCCACCAAGTAGTCAGGGGCAATCCCCCAGGACTCCACCAGCCGGAACAACGCCACCTCAACCGCGAACAGAGCAGGCTGAGCGAACTCCGTCCGATTCAGCAACCCCTCGTCCTCGCCCCACACCACATCCCGCAACGCCACACCCAACAACGGATCCAACTCCGCCACCACCTCATCCCACGCCCCCGCGAACACCGGGAACCGCCCATACAACTCACGCCCCATCCCCAACCGCTGAGCACCCTGCCCCGCGAACAGGAACGCCATCCTGCGCTGCTCGCTCACCGAACCCTCGACCACACCCCCATCAGCCTCACCCGCGGCCAGTGCCGCCACGCCCCGCGCCGCGCTCTCCAGGTCCTCGCCCAGCACCACCGCCCGATACTCAAACGCCGACCGGCCCGCAGCCAGCGAGCAACCCACATCCCGCAACCCCAGCCCACCACCAGTCCCCATATGCGACAGCAGCCGCCCCGCCTGGGCACGCAAAGCCGCCGCCGACGCACCCGACACCACCCACGGCACCACACCGACGCCGTCCGAAGACTCCTCAAGCCCGCCGTCGACAGGGGCGGAGAGACCCGGCTGCTCGACGATGAGGTGGGCGTTCGTACCGCTGATCCCGAAGGACGAGACGCCGGCGCGCCGCGGATGCCCGGTCCCCGGCCACTCGACCGCCCGGGTGAGCAGTTCGACCGCGCCGTCTTCCCAGTCCACCTCGGACGAGGGTGTGTCGATATGCAAGGTCTGCGGCAAGAGACCGTGCCGCATCGCCATCACCATCTTGATCACACCAGCCACGCCCGCCGCGGCCTGTGTATGACCGATGTTCGACTTCACCGACCCCAGCAACAGCGGACGGTCCGCCTTACGATCCTGACCGTACGTGGCCAACAACGCCTGCGCCTCGATCGGATCACCCAACCTCGTCCCCGTGCCGTGCGCCTCCACCACATCCACATCCGAAGCCGACAGACCCCCACTCGCCAACGCCTGACGGATCACCCGCTGCTGGGACGGACCATTCGGCGCCGTCAGACCATTCGACGCACCATCCTGGTTGACCGCCGAACCCCGCACCACCGCCAACACCTCGTGCCCATTACGGCGCGCGTCCGACAGCCGCTCCAACACCACCACGCCCACGCCCTCGGACCAGCCCACACCGTCGGCCGACTCCGAGAACGCCTTGCACCGCCCATCCGGCGACAACCCCCGCTGCCGCGAAAACTCCACAAACGCCACAGGCGTCGACATCACCGTCACACCACCGGCCAACGCCAGCGAACACTCCCC
>NZ_JBSFMM010000389.1:0-5750 GCF_053599555.1 Streptomyces sp. NPDC000941 | reverse complement strand
GCAGTCCCATCGCGTACGAGACAGCACTCGCCACAACATCAACTACGCTGGCCCAAGCCGCATAGCCCGTGTCCAAGATTCCGGGTCAAGCCCCGTCACCCAGCCCACCCGCAACCTGGTCATGGACCTCGGCGACAGGGCTGAGTGCTTCCGGTTCCTCATCCATGACCGAGACAGCAAGTACACCGCCACATTCGACGCCGTCTTCGCCGGCAAGGCACAGCCGTCATCCCAAAGCCACCGCAAAGCGCACGGTCCAACACAGTCGCCGACCGTCCGGGTCTCGTACGCCACCGAGGTCGCGGACGTCGGCGCCGAGGCCAGCCACCTCGTCGACCTGGTGAACCTCCCCTGTCACGGCGCCAGCCGGTTCCGGGCATCGGAGAAGCCCTGACGCCCCGCAGTGATGGCGGAGTTCCGCGCGTCTGCCGCAGGGCCAGACCGGGAGGCCGGTTTGTTCCATTCGCCGTCTCCGAGAACCAGGACCGGGTCGAACATGACGACCGCCCCGGCCAGGATCAGAAAGACAACCGGGCCCAGCAGCATGGGCAGCAGGAGAGAGACTCCGGACGAACCACCGGCCGCCTGTGCCGTATCGGTGTGGAGGTGGACGCTCACAGCGGCCATGCCGGTGTAGTGCATGCCGGAGACGGCCAGGCCCATAACAAGGCTGGCACCGAGGGAACGCAGGAAGCCACGGACGGAGACGGCGGCCCACAGCGCCGCCGTCGCGGCGACGAGGGCGATGACCACCGACAGGGCCACGGCGAGCGTGTCATAGCGGATATCGCCGTTGAGTCGCATCGCGGACATTCCGAGATAGTGCATGGCCGCGACGCCCAGCCCGGTGATGCCGCCTGCCAGAGTGAGCATGGCCGGGGCGGCACCGCAGTAGCCGACGATGAACACGCCCGCGGAGACCACCACGATCGCAACAACCAGACTGAGCACCGTCCGCGGAACGTCGTAGGTGATGGGCGCCTGACGCACGGAGAAACCGATCATGGCGATAAAGTGCATCGTCCAGATGCCGCAGCCCAGAGAAGCGGCTCCCAAGGCAAGCCACCCCGGCCTCCACCCAGGATTGTGGTGCACCGTGCGCACCACGCAGCGCAGGCCCAGCGCCGACCCCAGACAGGCCATCAGGTAAGCGGCCACCGGTGTGACCAGACCGTAGCTGAAGCCGTCGACCGTGCCGTTCATCCACGCCCTTCCCTAGTTCCATGGACAGTGAACAGACATTGAGACTGTTTTGAGCCACGAGCAGCAAGCCCTTACCGCCAGTAGCGGTTGACGCTTACGCGATCGTTATTAGCGTCATATGACCATGTAACGTGCCAGCTAAGGGACTTACTGGTGCTGCGGCACGAGAACGCGTTTCTGCGCCGCCAGTTGGCGGGCCGTTCCGCTATGAGCCCTGCGCTTGCCGAGAGTGTCATCCGCCGCGGCCGAAGGCCTGCACCTGGACTGGCGGTCGTCGGCCCCGTCGCTCGAGTCGGCGCTCTCGCGTAGCCGGTAGTCGACGCGTCTTGATGATCGACCGTGCTGCTGCGTCTGCTGCCGATGAGCGACCGGAACAAGGATGCGGAGATCCTGGCCCTCCGCCATCAGATCACAGTGCTCGAACGCCAACTCGACGGTGATCGAGCACGGTTCACTCCGGGCGACCGGGCATTCCTGGCGGCGCTGCTGCATCGGCCGCCGTTGCCGGTTCTGCGGCGGGTGCGGCTGCTCGTGCGTCCTGACACGGTGCTGCGCCGGCACCGCGACCTCGCCAGGCGCCGCCACCCTGTCTTATCGAGGTCCAAGCGACCCGGTCGAACTCGTACCGTGCGCTCCATCCGGTTCCTGGTACTGCGCCTGGCGAGGGAGAATCCAAACTGGGGCTACAGGCGCCTTCACGGCGAGCTGCTCGTGCTGGGAGTGAAGGTGGCCGCCTCGACCGTCTGGAAGATCCTGAAGGATGCCGGCATCGGTCCGGCGCCCGACCAGAACTCCAGCACATGGGCCGGCTTCCTGCACTCCCACGCCGATGCCCTCCTGGCCATGGATCTCGAGGACGCCGGCTGCCGGGCACGATTCATGACCCAGGACAGGGACGGGAAGTTCCCCGGCCTGTTCGACGCCGTTCTCAAGGACACGGGGATCGTGGTCGTCCTCACCGGCATCTGGGTTGTCGCTGAGCATTGAGAACACCTCGGCGCTTGCTACGGAGCCATGGTTGCTCCAGGGACGCCGGGGCCCGGGTTCTGCAAAGTCCCGCGCCGTCCAATCGTTTGCCCACCCGCGATCGAGGGACGCTAGCTGCTCCGGAAAACCTCGATCCAGATCCGCTCTGCTACGAGCCGGGCGGCAGCAGTCCGCGGGTCAGGGTGAAGGCGGCCGTAGCGGTGGACAGGAGGGCGTTGATCCTTCCGAGGATGCGGGACGTCCTGTCGGCGTCCTGCGCGTCGGTGGCCGACGCGAGGTCGTCCATCTGTCCCATGCGCTCAGCCATGTCCCCTCCCGGTCATGGAGCCTGTCATGCCTGCGGGGTGCGCCGGCAGAGGCGACCATGCAGGGGCCGGGACAGGAAGACACCTGGACTGGCCGAACGGTTGGCTCACTCAAGCGGGCTGGGGTGGGGACCGAGTACACCGCGCTCGCGGAGCTGGGCCAGGTGCTCCAGTCCGCCGGGCCGGTACAGCGGTACCGCCTCGACATCGGCCTCGGCCGCACTGACACGGTGGGCCGGGCCTGTGCCGGGCTGCGGGGCGACGGGGGCCTGGGGGTGCGGGCCGCGGCCCAGCGGCCGACGGGGGGTGCTCATGACCGCTGATCGTACGGATATCCCCCAGTGCCACGCGAGTTGGGCTTCAGAGGGCCAGGGTCTCCCGTGCCACTCCCGTGCCACACTGGGCCTGCCCGCCAGCCGCACCGCCATCGATGCGCGGGTCCAGTTGGAAGTGAAGGCCCCGGACGGCACGCCACGGCGCCTGGGAGGAGTCCACATGGCCCAGAGCACCGGACACAGTGTCGGCGGGGCTGCTCTGTTCGCGATCATCTTCGGCGTCCTTGGGGCCCTTGGCGGCTGGATCGCAGGCGGTGGCCTTGGGGGAGGCGCCTGCATACTCGCGGGCGTCGTCTTGGCGGTCGCCATCTTCATCGTCCGACTCGTCGGGATCTTGGCTGCTGCCCGGAGATGACATGAGGCGCTTGCAGAGATCCTGGTGTCGGCGCACTCCTGAGTACGCCATCCGTGCGGACAACCACGCGTCATACCGATGCTCTCCGGGGGACCTTCACACGGATGAGGGTGCCATCGCACAACTTGCCCATGCTCCAACCGACGTTGTCGTCGTCGGCGGGCCTACTGCCTTTGCGTCGCATGGCCATGCCCACGATTGTCGCGCCTACGCCCAACACGCCGCCACCCATCCGACATGGCTTCCCGCCGTGGGAATAGCCAAGTCTCAACGCGAGTTCCGATGCGCCCGGTCGGGGCGGCATACGTCGCAGACCGCTACGTCGGGGTGCCCGGCCAACTCAGCATTCCTGACCAGCTCGGCGGCCTCGGCGGTGGTGATGCGCGTGTGGCTGGTGCGGGCTTGCCAGCAGTCGCGGCGGTGGAGGCGGCGGGACGGGTCGTCTCCCACGTACCGGTGCGGTTTCTCCAGCACCCACTGCCGTCCCGCGATCGCCCCGTCTCCGGGGACGAGCGCGTACTCCTCCTCTGGAATGGGGGTGACGTCGTCAGCGGGGAGGGTAATCGGGGTAGGGGCTCCCATGGGGCGGCCGCGCCCCTCGGGGTCTTCGTAGCGCGTGGGCAGGAGTGCTTCCGCCTCGCACCACCACTGGCCGTCGGGGGTGCGCGTCCAGCCGGTGATGATCAGATCCAGTTCCTGGCCGTCCGGCATCGTGTCGCGGACCCACGGCCCGGCCTTATGACTGTCCCGTGACACCGAACCTTGAGCGCGTGCCATCGAAGATTGAGCGGCGCGGGTCACGTCCAGCGGGATGGCAAGCCCGATGAGCGGGGATCACCCGCAGCGGCGGACCGTCGTCAGCCGTCCTGAGCGGGGAACACCTCGTCGACGGCGCGGCGCAGTGTTTCGCGGACAGCCTTGGCGTTGTCGAGTTCGGCGGCCTGGAACGCGCCGTCATGGAGCAGGACGAGGACGCGTGCGGCGTGGTCGGGGTCGGGGTGGCCCATGGCGGCCGAGAGGTCGCGCAGCACGCCGAACAGCCAGGTGCGCTGGTCGTCGATGACCGCGCGCACCGGGTGGGTGCGGTCGGGGTATTCGGCGGCGGCATTGAGGAACTGGCAGCCGCGGAAGCCGTCTTCGAGGGTCGCGTCGCCGAGTACGGCCATGACCGCACGGAGTGCCTCGCGCGGCGTCTTGCCTTGCCGCGCCCGTCCGACCGCGTCCCGGATCTGTTCGGCGGTGGCCGTGAGGTAGGCCGAGACGAGGTCGTCCTTGCTGGGGTAGTGCCGGTAGAAGGTGGCACGCGTGACCTTGGCCTCGGTGACCAGTCGGTCGATGCCCACGGCCTGGATGCCCTCCGCGTAGAAGAGGCGGGACGCGGTGCGCAGCAGTCGGTCCTTGGGATGCAGCTCCGAGACGGTCGTCATACACCCATCGTAAAGAAAGACCAGTCGTTCTCGACTGTCGCCCCCGTCACGTTGCAGCACCCCAGGTAGAACGACTAATCTCTCTCCCAGAAAGACCGATCGTTCTCCCTGAGAGGAATGGAACCCATGAGCACCACCCCCACCATCGTTCTCGTCCACGGCGCCTTCGGCGACTCCGGCATGTGGAAGGGGGTCATCGCCAGGCTCCAGGCGCAGGGCTACACCACTGTCGCCGCGGCGAACCCGCTGCGCGGGCTGGAGTCCGACGCGCAGTACGTCGCCACCGCCACCAAGGCCGTGGACGGCCCTGTCGTCCTGGTCGGCCACTCCTACGCGGGCGCGATCATCACCCGCGCGGCCCGCGAGGCGTCGAACGTCGAGGCCCTGGTCTACGTGGCCGCCTTCCAGCCCGACGAGGGCGAGAGTGCCCTGCAGAACGCCTCCCGCTTCCCCGGCGCCAAGATGGGGCCGGACACCACCATCGCCATCGAGCACGAGGGCGAGCCGGAGCTGCGCATCCTGCCCGAGCACTACCAGGACGTCATCGCCGGCGACCTGCCCGCCGAGACCACCGACGTCCTCGCGGTCACCCAGCGCCCGGTACGCGTGCAGGCCCTGACGGCCGAACTGTCCGGCACCCCAGCCTGGCGCACCCTGCCCTCGTGGGCAGTGGTCGCAACCCAGGACAACGCCATCCCCGCCCAGGCCCAGGAGTTCATGGCCGAGCGCGCCGGATCGCACGTCGTACGCGCCGAGGCGTCCCACGCGGTGGCCATCTCGCAGCCCGACGCGGTGGCCGACCTGATCGTCGAGGCCGCCAAGGCCACCCGCTGACCCCTCCCTCGCCGTCGCCACCACGGCCTATCGGCTGCTGCGGCGGCGACGGACCGGGGCCCAGTACCGATCAGAGGAGTGGCTGATCGGAGGCACCCCGACACGTGCGCGTTCACGCTGATAGATCCCAGGGGGGCCAGGAATTGGCCGTCAGGCATGTAGGCCATCTGGCCGCTTCCACACATGCCTGACAGGTATCCGAGGGGACGTCAGGCAAATTCGGTACGTCTGCGAAGTGGTGAGACGATCCCAACCTTGTCGGCCCTGTGCTTGTAAAGCTCCGGCCGGGGGACATGCCTCCGGG
>NZ_JBSFMM010000388.1:0-5791 GCF_053599555.1 Streptomyces sp. NPDC000941 | reverse complement strand
CTCCCCCGCGGCTGCCGCGACCAGCACCGGCACCCGCGGCCGGGCGCCCGGCACGGTGGTCGACAGCGAGGTCTTGGCCACCAGTGTCTCGCCGCTGAAGTCCACCGAGCCGGTCTCCAGCAAGGAGCGCAGCGCCTCCAGGTGTTCGCGCAGATGACGGACCCTGGAGTGCGGTGCGAGCCCGTAGGTCTGCTCGACGAACGACTTGGTCGAGAGCCCGACGCCCAGCGTGAAGCGCCCGTGGGAGGCCGCCTGCGCGGTCTGGGCCTGCATGGACAGCGCGATGGGGTGGCGCGGATAGATGGGTACGACCGCGGTGCCGACGTCGATGCCGGGGACCTCGCGGGCCGCCAGGGCGGCCACCGTGATGGCGTCGTGGTCGAACCGCTGGGTGAACCAGGCGGCGGACAGCCCGGCGTCGGCCAGCTCCTTCACCTGGCCGATCAGGGTGTCGACGGAGTTGGCCTCTTGTGACAGCCGGGTGAAGTCGGTGGGCAGGGCGACACCGATGCGCATGACGTGCTCCGAATCGACGATCGATGGAGGGCGGAACCCGCCGTGGGCGGGAATCGGGAGCATATCTTAACTCGGTAACGAAATTTACCGGGTCAAGATTCGCTGCGGGAAGCCGCGGGCGCGCCGACGCGGCGTCAGGTGCGTTGCGGAGCGCGCTCCTCGGTGGGGGCGTTCGCCGCCGCCGGAGCCGTCGGGCGGCGGCGCGGGAGGAGCAGGGCGGGGAGGACGGCGGCCAGCATCAGGGCCACGGCCCAGAGGTAGGTGTCGGCGAACGGTCCGGCGTGGGTGGGGGTGGTGGTCCCGCCGCCGTTGATGGAGAGCGTGACGGAGAAGAAGGCCACACCGGTCGCGGCGGCCACCTGGGAGGTGATCTGAAGGGCCGTCGAGGCCGAGGGGGCTTCGTCCGCCGAGAGCCCGCGGGTGGCGGCGGCCATCGTCGGCATCATGGTCATGCCGACGCCGATGCCCAGCACCAGGAGCGGAACGGCCAGCCGCCAGTAGGTGAGGGTGTCCGACAGTTGCAGGGTCAACAGCCCCATGCCGAGCACCGCCGTGGCGACACCGCCCGCCACCAGCCACCGCGGCGCGACCTTGTCCGCGAGCCGCCCGGAGAACTGCATGGTCACCCCGGCCGCCAGCCCCAGCGGGGCGCCCAGCAGACCGGATGCCGTGGCGCTCTCGCCCCGCACCACCTGGAAGTACATGGGCAGCAGCAGCATGCTGCCGAAGTAGCCGACGACGAACAGGCCCAGCGTCCCCGCGCCGGCGGCGAAGGCCCGGTCGCGGTACAGCCGCAGATCGATCAGCGGATGCGGGGAGACCCGGGCCCGTACGACGAAACCCACGACCAGCGCGGCCCCCACGACCGCCGGGAGCACCACACCCACGCCGCCGAAGTCCCGGTGCTCCGCGCCGGTGGACAGGCCGTAGATCAGCGCGGCCAGGCCCGGGGAGAGCATCAGCAGGCCCGGGACGTCCAGCCGCTGGCCGGGGGCTCCCACGGCGCGTGGCAGCGCGCGGGCGGCGACGACAAGGGCGGTGATGCCGACGGGCACATTGATGGTGAACATCCAGCGCCAGGAGAAGGAGTCCACCAGCCAGCCGCCCAGCACCGGTCCGCTGACGGGGCCGATGAGGATGGGGATGCCCATGATGCTCATGATGCGGCCCATGGTCTCCGGGGTGGCCGCCCGCATCATGATCGTCATCCCGGTCGGCACGATCATGCCGCCGCCCAGGCCCTGCACCATCCGGAAGGCCACCAGCGACTCGATCGACCACGCCGTCCCGGCCAGCAGGGAGCCCAGGGTGAACAGCGCGATGGCCGTCATGTAGACGCGCTTGGTGCCGAACCGCCGGATCGCCCAGGCCGTCACCGGGATCACCGCGGCCAGGGCCAGGGAGTAGCCGGAGGACACCCACTGGACCGTGGGGAGCGGGGCGTCGAACCGCTGGGCCAGCGGGTTGATGGCGACGTTCACCACGGTGGTGTCCAGCACCGACATGATGGAGCCGAGCGTGACCACGGCGGCGAGCACCGCCAGCCGGGGTGAGGTGGGCGGAGCGTCGCCGGGAGCTTGCTGTGCATGTGACATATCGGAGTCCTTGTGATCGGCGTGATCGGCGGGGCGGGTGGATCGCCCGCCCGCGTCCCGAGACTCCGATATCAACCAAGGTTTAAGTCAATCGGGGACCGGCTCCGGCATGTTGTTCGGCTCAGGTCAGCGGCAGCGCCCGGATCGACTTGCCCCGTACGACGTAGAGCCGTCCCTGGCCCACCAGCGGCTCCGTGGTGCCGAGTACGGAGCCGGACGAGTCACGCAGGGTCCACCGCATCCGTCCGGTGCGGCGGTCCACCGCGACCGCGGCGGCGCGGATGTCGGACGACGTCGGGAGGACCAGTCCGCCGGCCACCGCGGTGCGGGCCGGCGGCGCGGCGAGGTCGGTGTCCGCCTTCCACCTCCACCGCACATGATGGGACGCCAGATCGATGGCGAACACATGCGTGCCCAGGACCGTGAGGTAGGCGACGCCGTCCGCCACGGCGGGGGCGCCGAACACCGTACCGCCGCCCGCCCCGTCGCCCGTGCCGGCGGGCAGCTGGTCGGGGTCGAGCCGCCAGCCCCCGCGGCCGGTGCGCAGATCGATCGTGCGCAGCCCGGGCCCGCTCAGCAGCACGGTGCCGCCTGCCACCGTCGCCGTCCACCGCGGCACCTCGTCGCCGCCGTCACCCGCGACCAGACCGTCCCCGGGCAGCGCCACCCGCCACCGCCGCCGGCCGTCGGCCGTGTCGTACGCGGTCACCGAACCGTCGTCGACGAGCACCAGCCGGCCCTCCGCCACCACGCCCGGGAGGTGGTCGGCCGAGCCGCGCCCGAGCTCCCGGCGCCAGCGCACCTTACGGGCCACCAGGTCGTACGCGAGCAGATACCGGCGGCGGCTCTCCGGCGTACCGTCGCGGTGCGCGCCCGAGTGGCCGAACACATACGCGGTACGGGCGTCCCCGGCGCTGATCGGGTGGTCCGTGAAGCGGAAGGTCACCCCCAGCGGGTCGGAGTACCAGGTCCTGCCGTCGGCGGGGTCGACCATCGCCAGCCGGTCGTCCCCGTCGGCGAAGGTGGCCTTCATGACGATCAGATCCCCGCAGGCCGTCGGCGTGTACCCGGACACCGCGGGCGCGGTCCAGCGCAGCGTGCCACGGCGGGCGTCCACACCGAGGATGCCGGCCCCCGGGTCGGCCTGTACGGCGATGACTCCCCGGTGGTACAGCGGTCTGCCGAGGTCCCCGAGGGGGCCGCGGTACTCCCACAGCGGCTGCGGCGCGGTGTCCGTGCCGGAGGCGCCGGCGCCGGGCCGGGGTTCGCCGCGGGTGTCGTCGTCACCGGGACCGGCCACCGCCCACCACACGCCGCCCGCCACTCCGGCGGCGGCCAGGGCCCCAAGACCGCCCAGCACCAGCCTGCGGCGGGCCGGGCGCGGGGCGTCCTGGGACGGTGGCGCCTCGGGAGCCGTGGCGGTGGCGGTGGCGGACGGCGGGGCCTGGGGCTCTTCGGGCCGCCGTACCGCCACATCCCACACGGTCGCGGTGCGCAGCGCGATGTCGTGCAGGACGCCCGCCGGGAGCAGACCGGCGAACGACTCGCGTTCGCTGTCCCGTTGCCGTTCGCCGTCCCATGGCCGGTCCCGGTCCCGGTCCCGCTCCCCCTCCCGTTCGCCGTCGTCGCCCGTGCCCGTCAGGGCGCGTGGGATCCGGTCGGCCGCGGGCCGATCCGCGGGGTCCTTGGCCAGACACCCGACGACCAGCGGCCACAGCTCCTCCGGCACCCCGGCGAGGTCCGGCTCCGCATACGCCACGCGGTACAGCACGTCGTTGGCCCCGCCCTCGCCGAACGGCGCCCTTCCGGTGGCCGCGTACACCAGCAGGCCGCCCAGCGCGAACACGTCGGCGGGCGGTCCGACGCTCTGTCCGCCGACGGGGCGCGCCTGTTCGGGCGATATATAGGCGGGCGTGCCCATCTGGCGGCCGGTACGGGTCAGCCGCTCGGCGCCCACGGCCCGGGCGAGCCCGAAGTCGATCAGCTTGGGGCCGTCTGCGGTGATCAGCACGTTGGAAGGCTTGAGATCGCGGTGCACCAGGCCCTGGCCGTGCACCGTGGCCAACCCCCGGGCGAGCGCGACTCCCAGGGCGCGCAACGCGGCGTACGGCCAGGGGCCGTGGGCCTCCACTGCCTGTGCCAGGGAGGGGCCGAGCAGGTATTCGGAGGCCAGCCACGGCCGCGGTCCGTCGGTGTCGGCGTCCACGACGGCCGGGAAGAAGTCGGCCCCGCCGAGGGAACGGGCCGCCTGGAGCTCCTGCCGGAACCGCTCGCGGAACTCGCTCTCCTCGGCCAGGTCGCGGTGGATGGCCTTGAGCGCCACGGTCCGTCCACCGTCCGAGCGGGCCAGGAAGACGGTTCCCATCCCGCCGGACCCGAGGCGGGCCAGCAGGCGGTAGCGGCCGAACGACTCCGGGTCGTGGCCGAGCAGCGGCCGCACGGGCAGGGCGGGCTCGTCCGCCGTCACGTTCACGGGCACCCCTTCACTCCAATTCACTCCACCGGAAGCATGAACACGGCGGCGCCGTGGGCGACGACGGCCGACGATCTCGCCGGATAGACCTGGTACTCGTCCAGGAGTTCGCCGCTGCTCTCCTGGAACCGCCACCGCACCCCGCCCGTCCGGGCGTCGAGCGCGAACACGCCCGCCGCCGCGGCGGCCAGCACCGTACGGCCGGAGTCGGTGACCGAGAGGGTGGGGGTCGCCTTCCATACGGTGTCGTCGGGCAGCGCGGACCGCCACAGTTCGGTGCCGCGGTCCGGGTCGACCGCGTAGACCAGCTTGGTGCCGTCGGACACGTACAGCACATCGCCCTTTCCGCCCGGCCCCTGACGGATCACCGGGTGGCCCAGCGGGGACTTCGTCGTCGCGTAGCTGTTGATGTCCAGCGACCACCGCTGTTTGCCCGAGTCGATGTCCACGGCGCGCAGCGTGGCCCCGCGCGCGGCGTAGAGCAGGCCACGGCCGGCGGAGATGCCGACCTTGTCCCCCGCGCCGACGCCGTCGAAGCGCCTGCGCCACTCCTGGTGTCCATCGGACAGCCGCAGCGAGATGAGCTCCACCTCGTCGCCCGGGTATCCCAGGCCGACCAGCGAGCGGCGGGTGGGGAACGCCCCGATGTCATCGCCGTACGCGGCGGGCAGCCGGCTGCGCCACCGCTCGCGGCGGGTTCGGGTGTCGTACGCGACCACGTAGGTGGGGGGCTTGGAGCCACCGCTTCCGATACCGCTTCCCGAGCCGGTCGCGGTTCCGGTCGCGGTGAAGTAGGCGTGGCGGCCGTCCGCGTCGACGGAGAGCATCTTGTCGAAGGTGAGGCCGGTGCCGGAGTACTTGGACTCCACCCAGCGCTGGTGGCCGTCGCGGGCGTTGAAGGCGACGAGTCTGCCGTTGATGGTGACGAGGGCGAGTTCGCGGCTGATGGGTTCGGGGGTGGCGTCGGTGCCCAGGTCGTCGCGGCGCCAGCTCGGGCGGCCGGTGCGCAGGTCCAGGGCCACCGCCTCCTGGATGTTGGTGATGATGGCGAGTTTGCCGCGCCACACCAGGGGCGGTACGGAGGTGGCGTCGGTCAGGTCGAAGCGCCACCGGGCGGGAGGGGCCGTGCCGGAAGGGGGGCGCGGCGCCGGGCTCGTGGCGGGGCGCCGGGCCGAACCGGGGTCGGTCAGCGCGGACAGCCCGCCAC
>NZ_JBSFMM010000387.1:0-5811 GCF_053599555.1 Streptomyces sp. NPDC000941 | reverse complement strand
ATCGATGTCCTTCAGGTCGACGCCCGCGAAGCCCGTCGCCGAGCAGGTCTTCGCACCCTTGTTGGTCATCTGAACAGTGACCTCACCCACCTTCTGGTCGGGCGAGCTGTCCACAGCCTCCATGACCAGGTCGCTCGTGCGGCAGAACTTGCTCTTTCCCCCGCCCTTCGCCGCACCGTCGGTGGCGTCCTGCCCGCCGCCCGCCTCCGAGCCCCCCTTGCCCTTGGCGTCGGAACCCTGCGCACCGCCGGAGGAACCCGAGGAACTGCTCGACCCGGCCGGGGCCGTGCCGGCCTGGCCCGCGGACTTCTCATCGCCGTTGCAGGCCGTCAGGGTCAGCGCGGCGGCCGCGGTCAGGACCGCGGCGGCGACGCGGAAGGTGCGGCGGCGGGCGGTGCGGGCAGTGGTGTTGGAGCGCATTTCGGGTCCCCCCAAGGGCGGTCGGTGTCGTCGTCTGCTCGGTACGACAACAACTCTGGCCGGGGCCACTATCGCAACACTGCCGCCCCACTAACACCCCACTAACGCGTCAGTGACCAGGGAAAAGACGCCATCATGAGACGGTGAAGCGCCGTCGGCCGCCTTACGCGGACCGCTGGCTGGCGCGCGGCGAGCTCGGCCGGGCTCGCCGCGTACGTCTCCGAGATGACGACGGCGGCGAGCGCCAGGAGCACGACCACTCGACGGGTTGCAGGCTCAGGCAACCGAGGCCCTGACGCCACCTTTGCCCCGGTAGTCCGAGGGCTGCGTCTTCTTCTGAAGCCCGCCAGATCACGCGTTCTGCTCGCTTTGCCGACACTCGCTTGATCGCGCGTCGTAGCGCGTCGGCTACTGTCCCTCCTGGCAGAGCATTCGAGGGCCTGGGGGAATTGTGCGATCGCAGATGCTGCTCGGAACCGTGTATGCGGCCCTCGTCGGGGCGGCACTGACGGGGTGCTCCAGCGGCGGCGACGGTGCGGCCGCAGCGCCCGGAGGTCGCGCACCGTGGGCTTCATCACCAACTGCGGGATCCAGCCGGGGCGCTACACCGGACGGTGACAAGCGTGCGAGCGCCGGTGGCCTCAAAGACGACGGACCTCACAAGATCATCGCTCCGGCGTCGGTGATGTCCGAGTACCGACTCCTAATGAGATGGTCGGCACTCCGGTTGAGCAGCATCCCGACGGTCTCGACAACGCCAGCATGAAGTGCCACCTCACGCGAACCGACAACATGGATGCCCATGGGCCATGGGCGAGGGGCGTCCCCATGTGCTTCTGGGCCGACCACAGCATCGTTGCATCCGCCACCGTGATCAAGGTGCCCGTGCCATCTCTCGAAGACGCCACCCAGACCGTCGCAGACCTCCGCCGAATCATCCGCGTTGCCGACTGAGTGAGCGTTTGAATCTTTGTTGTCCGTTTCATTTGGATGAGCTGCTGCGCCAGTTGGTGGTGGTTTCGTGGGTGAGGCGGTGGGTCGTGAGGGTGATGGCGGCGAGTTGGATCACGGCTGCTGATCGGTGGGGGTGGGTTTCGTAGCCGCGGGCCAGGCGGCGGTGGTGCATGAGCCAGCCGAGGGTGCGTTCGATGACCCAGCGGCGGGGCTGGACGTGGAAGCCGCGGATGTTGGGGTCGCGTTGGACGATTTCGAGGTCGATGCCGAGGTGGGCGGCTTGTTCCACGGCTTTGGTCTTGTAGCCGTTGTCGGCCCAGGCTTTGGTGACGGTGGGGTGGTGCTCGCGGGCTTTGGCCAGGAGTTGGGTGCCGGCGGCGGAGTCGTGGACGCTGGCGGCGGTGACGGCCACGGCCACCCCAGCTCAGCAGCCTGATCGGAATATTGACACCCTTCAGGCCGAGCAGGCCCGCGACCTTGCTCTTGAGGTGGGCGTGTGCCTCGAGTCGTTGCGCTTTGTGGTCCGCGACCGGGACGGCCAATACGCCAAGTCCTTCGGCGCGGTCTTCGAAGCTGAGGGCATCGAAACCGTCAGGGCCGCCCCGCGGGCCCGGCGGATGAACGTGCACTGCGAGAGTGCGATCGGGACACTGCGGTGTTTCTCGGCATCTGGATGCCGCTGAGGACGACCGCGATACCCGCGTCCGCGAGGATGCCATCGAACATTCCTGAGAACTTCCCGTCCCTGTCTTGGATCATGAATCGTGCCCCCCCGCATCCGACGTCCTCGAGGTCCATGACCAGATTCTTCGCCGCTTGCGTTACCCAGGAGGCGGTCGGGTGTTCGATGGCGTCGAGGATCCGGATGCGGCGACTACTGTGTTCGATCACCGCGAGTACATGCATCCGCGCGCCGGACAGGGTGACCGTCTCAAAGAAGTCGCAGACCAGGAGGGCGTCGGCTTGGGAGCGCGGGAAGTCGGCCCATGTGCTGGAGGTCCTGTCGGGGGCTGGATCGACGCCGGATTGCTTGAGGATCTTCCAGACGGTCGAGGCGGCCACCTTCACGCCCAGTACGAGCAGCCTGCGCCATGTTCCGTGGTCGGATGGTCATTGCCGCCGCACGGATGGCACGGCGACCGGTGTGCACGTGCGGCGGTACGGTTCAGGTCGACCTGGGCGAGGCGGCGGCTTCGTCCGAGCGCAATGAGATCCGGCACACCGCGTATGTTGCTCACAACTCCGTCCCATAACCTCGTGCATGGAGACGTCGGATGCCACGTGAATCCACTCTGAGGAGGC
Source organism: Streptomyces sp. NPDC000941 (assembly GCF_053599555.1). NCBI lineage: Bacteria > Bacillati > Actinomycetota > Actinomycetes > Kitasatosporales > Streptomycetaceae > Streptomyces > Streptomyces sp. NPDC000941. Next base: position 3,135 of record NZ_JBSFMM010000387.1, on the reverse strand, counting down.
GATGGTGCTCGGAAGGGACACGCGGTTGTTCGCGGGCGCCGTGATCGTAGCCTGCATGGTGCTCGTCGGCCCCAGCGCACCAAGCGGCGCGCCCCTCGCCAGGCCACTTCCCGTCGATGCCGTCAGGGGTGTCGTGCCGAACCGGGTCATGACGTGGAACATCTGCAACCCCTGTGAGGAAAGCAACGTCGACCGCGCAGCGGAGATCGCCACGTATGCGCCCCAGGTGATCGGCCTACAAGAAGCGTGCGTGCGTGACGTCGAGCGGATGCGGGACTATCTGGAGGGCTTTTACGGGCTGGTTTACCACGTCGAGTACGGGATGGTTCTTCGGAATTGGGGCCGCTGCGGGGGAGCGCCGTGGAGTCCGGGGGCATTCGGCCAAGCGGTCCTCTCGGCGGCGCCGATGACGAACTCGGTCAACGTGGAATACCCCGACGGCGGATCCGAGGACCGTGGGTACATGGCAGTCACCACCAGTGTGGGCGGCCGGTCGGTCCGGGTCTTCAACACACACCTCGCTCAACGACGTCAGGAGGCAGTCCGAGCAGACCAGACCGACATACTCGCCGCAGACGTCGCCCGGCACGACCGTGCGATCGTTCTCGGCGACTTCAACGCTGTGCCGGACGCTCCCGAGCTCACCGGGATGTGGGCACTGGCCGCGGACACAGACCCCCAGTGTCATCCCTCGTCTACCGGAACCTGCAAGCCGACCACCGACTGGCAGAGCAAGTTTGACTACATTTTCCTGCGAGGCATCGTCCCGCTCGAGCACCGTGTGCTTCCGACCCCGTACTCGGACCACCACCTGCTGCACACCGACCTGGACCCAACTTGAGTGGGCGCCTGCGGCTTGGAGGTCCATGGCCATATTGCGGGCGGCCTGGGTGGCCCAGGCCGCGCTGGGGTGTGCGGTCGCGCCGGGGATCCGCACGCGGCGGGTGGCGTGCTCGATCACCGCGAGGACGTACAGCGTCGCTCCGGTCAGTGTTTTGGTCTCGAAGAAGTCGGCGGCGAGGATGGCCTGGGCCTGGGTGCGCAGGAAGGTCGCTCAGGTGGTGTGTTGGCGTTCGGGTGCGGGGTCGATGCCGTGTTCCTTGAGGATGTTCCACATGGTGCCGGCGGCGACCTTGATACCGAGGACGGCGAGTTCGCCGTGGATGCGCCGGTACCCCCAGCTGGAATTCTCTCGTGCCAGCTGTAACGCCAGGGTGCGTACGGATCGTACAGTGCGGAGTCGTCCCGGCCGTTTGGGGCGGGAGGCCTTCGCGTGGCGGCGGCGCAGCAGCTCACGGTGCCGGCGCAGCACCGTGTCACGCGAGACCATCAGCGGTAGTTGACGAAGATGGACCCAGGGGAGGCGGTGCAGGAGGGCGGCCGGCAGTGCACGGTCTGGCCAGGTGAGCTTTGGGTTGTCGGTCTGTCGCTGCGGCACGGCCAGTTGATGGCGTAACACCAGGATCTCGGCGTCTTTGTCACGATCACTCATGGGCAGAAGCCGTATCAGCGTGAACATGCTCGTCAAGGCCAGGTAGGACAGTCGCAGCAGCACCGGACCATGCTGGAATCGGTGAGGTCGCGTCGGCAACGGGGGATGGGTCCTCCACCGTCACGGTTGACCGGCAGGCCCGCTGCAGCGCTCAGGCTCCCTGACCAGCACGGACGAGGCTTCTGGCGCGTACACGACTGCCGCGAGCAACGTCGACATCCTCGCGTTTCGCCATGAGGTCGCCGTCCTGCGCCGTCAGATGGAGCGTCCGCGGCTCTCATGGGCTGATCGTGCCGTGCTCTCCGCTCTCGCGCGGCACCTGCCACCCGTCTTACGCCGCCACCGGCTGGGTCACCCCGGGCACACTGCTGACCTGGCACCGGCGTCTGGTGCGCTGGAAATGGCGCCAACCCCGGACCGGACCCGGCCGGCCACCGCTGGCGGAAGAGACGGTCGCGCTCATCCTGTGCCGTTCAGAAACGCGTCGCTGCTGCTCATAGGGGGTCTGGCGAGACCTGCGGGGATGTTGGGAACATGCCGGGGTGATCGTCTCGCTGGTGTATCAGGTGACGCGGAAGCTGTTGTCGGTCCCGGCGGTGCTGCTGCATCGGCAGGCGGCCAAGGATGCTGAACTGCTGGTGCTCCGTCACGGGAATGCGGTGCTGCGCAGGCAGCTTGCGGGCCGGGTGCGGTTCGACCAGGCGGACCGGCTCTGGTTCGCGGCGCTGTCCTCGCTGATACCCCGGTGGCGCTGGGCGCGGGTTTTCCTGGTGACTCCGGGGACCCTGCTCGTATGGCACCGAAGGCTTGTTGCACGCAGATGGGACCACAGCAAGTACCGGAGCAGCCCTGGCCGGCCGCCTACCGCGAATGTGATAAAGGATCTGGTGGTGCGGTTGGCTCGGGCGAATCCGTGCTGGGGCTGCCGCAGGCGAGCTCACGCGGTTGGGGTAAGTCGGTGCCTCGACGGTCTGGGGGATCTTGACGGCGTCTGGCATCGGCCCGGCTCCCCGCCGCGGCGGGCCGACGTGGCGTGAGTTCCTCACAGCACAGGGCGATTCCATCATCGCCTGCGACTTCCTCCATATCGACCTGGTGGACCTGCGCCGGGTCTACGCGCTGGTCTTCCTCGAGCACGGCACGCGTCGCCTGCACGTCGCTGGGGTGACCGCACACCCGACCGCGCGGTGGACGGATCAGCAGGTCCGCAACCACATCACAAGCGTGTGGGTGCCGGAAACCGTGACACCCTATGCGACCTGCGCGGTGAAGCAGTTTTGAAGTGCTACGGGGCGTGGCGTGGCTGGCGGGCTGGTCCAACTGCTGCTGTGGTGGCAGACACGGGGGTACCTCTTGTTCTCGCTGGTCGGGACGGGGTCCGGTGGGCCGTGTCGGGTTTCCCCGGCTGGCGACGGTTCCATCCTCTGATCCCTGGGCCCGCCCTACGGGTGGCGTAAAGGCCCAGTGGTGGCGCTCGCCACATCGGCTTTGTCGTCCTTGTCTTCGCAGGCGCCCAATGCCAGGACCGTCGCCGCGGCGTTAGCGGTCAGAGGGCTTCTCGAAACCGAGTGGAGGGCTGGGGGCTCCGTACGGGTGTGCTGTTCAGGTGATTGTGGCCGCGCGGGGGCATGAAGGCAGGGCCT
>NZ_JBSFMM010000386.1:0-5839 GCF_053599555.1 Streptomyces sp. NPDC000941 | reverse complement strand
AATCCGTTCTTTGTGGATGTGGCCAGTGGTGCGGAGCGGGCGGCGCGTGAGGCGGGGCTCGGGGTGATGGTGTGCAACAGCGCGCAGAGCCCCGAGGAGGAGGCCGAGTATCTGGCGCTCTTCTCCGAGCAGCGGGTACGCGGCGTCCTGGTCACCCCTGCCGATATCAGCGGGCGCAACCTGGAGTCGTTCCGCCGCCACGGCATCCCGTTCGTCTTCGTCGACCGGGTGGTGCCCAGCGCGGAGGGCTGCTCGGTCTCGGTCGACGATGTCACCGGCGGCACACTGGCCGCCCGCCACCTCCTCGACCAGGGCCACCGCTCCATCGCGTATGTCAGCGGCCCCATGCAGCTGGCCCAGTGCCACGACCGCCGCACCGGCGCGGTGCGCGCCCTGCGCGAGGCGGGCCTGGACGACGATGCGCTGCGCCATATCGAGGTCGAGCGGCTGGATGTGGCGGCGGGGCGGGACGCGGGGGCGCGGCTGCTTGGCATGTCGCCGCGGCCGACGGCCGTCTTCTGCGCCAACGACCTGTTGGCGCTGGGGGTGTTGCAGGCACTGTACGGGGCGGGGGTGTCGGTGCCGGGGGAGGTGGCGCTGGTGGGCTACGACGACATCGAGTTCGCGGCGGCGGCAGCGGTGCCGCTGACGTCCGTACGGCAGCCCGCCTTTCGGATGGGGCGTACGGCGGCGGAGTTGCTGATCGAGGAGACGGGGGAGGCGGCCGGCGCACACCGGCATCAGCGGATCGTGCTCCAGCCCGAGCTCGTGGTCCGCGGATCGAGCCTGGCGCGGCTGCGCTGAGCCCATTGACAGCTCTTCTGCGCCTGTTACATTCCGGACTGAGAGATCCGACCTATCCGCACCGCGCCGCCGTCCGTGGCTCACTGGATACGAGGGATCATGGCTCAAGGTGGTGCCCACCTGTGCCTACGTCGCAATGAGTCGCGGTCTGGACCTTCGGATACATCGGATCTGCCGCTGCAAAGCGAACACGACCGATACACGAAGGAGCAAGAAAGGTGAAGAGAATCGCCGCATTAGCGGTGTCCGCGCTCGCCATCGTCTTCGGAGTGGCCCAGGCGCCCACGCTCGCCGCCCCGGCCGCCGCCGGCCGCGCCGCCGCCACCTTCGACGTCATGGACTACGGGGCGAAGGCCGACGGGTCGACGAACGACACCGGCGCGATCGAGAAGGCCATCAACGCGGCCAACGCCGCCGGTGGCGGGATCGTGGAGTTTCCGTCCGGGCAGTACAAGTCCAAGAACACGGTGCATCTCAAGAGCAATGTGACCCTCCAGCTGGACTCCGGCGCCACCATCCAGGGCTCCAGCGCGGACACCTACGACAAGCCCGAGTCCAACCCGAACGACGACTACCAGGACTACGGGCACAGCCACTTCCACAACGCGATGTTCTACGGCGACAAGCTCACCAACATCGGCTTCACCGGCTCCGGCACCATCGACGGCGCCGGAAACCTCATCACCGGCAACCCCGACTCCGGCGAGGCCGACAAGATCATCTCGCTGACCCGCTGCAAAGACCTGACCCTCAGCGGGATCACCCTGCGGCGCGGCGGCCACTTCGCGGCCCTCATCAACGGCTGCGACAACGTGACCTCCGACCACCTCACCATCGACACCGCGAGCGACCGCGACGGCTGGAACATCATCAGCACCACCAATGTCACCGTCACAGGCGCCAATATCGCCGCCAACGACGACGCGCTCGTCTTCAAGAGCGACTACGCCCTCGGCGCCAAGCTCTCCAACGGCCATGTGAAGGTGCGGGACAGCAAGTTGTCCGCGAAGTGCTGCAACGCCCTGATGTTCGGCTCCGAGACCTGCGGCGACTTCACCGACTACGACTTCCAGGGCATCACCATCAACGGCGCGGACAAGTCCGGCCTCGGCATGGTGTCCATGGACGGGTCCAACATCTCGGACGTCCACTACCGCGACATCACGATGACCGGGGTCCACTCGCCCATCATGATGAAGATCGGGACCAGAAAGCGCTGCGGCAACAACCCGGGCGTCGGCCACATCAGCAACGTCACCTTCGACAACATCACCGGGACCGGCAACAGCCCCTCCTTCAGCCCCACTCTGTGGGGAGAGTCGGGCTCGAACCGCATCAGCGACATCACCTTCAACAACGTCAACCTGACCGTCCCCGGTGGCAACGGCACCATGTCCACCGGCGTGCCCAGCAATGACGCCAAGGACTACAACCCGAAGAGCATCGGCACCCGCCCGGCCTTCGGCTGGTACCTCCACAACACGGACCGCATCACCTTCACCGACAGCTCGGTCCGGTTCGCCGACGACGACGGCCGCCCGGCGGTCATCGCCAACACCGCCAGTGGCCTGAAGTTCAACCACTTCACGGCGGAGCGCGGCGACGACAGCCCCGCCGACGTCATGTTCCAGAGCGTCAACGGCTACTGCGTGAGCGACAGCGCCAACACCTCGGGCGGTGCGTTGCGGATCGGCGCAAGCGGTTCCACGGAGACCTGCTCATAAGCAGTGCTCATAAGGGGAGGCCACCCGCAGGAGAGACCGCCCGTACGGGAGACCTGCGGCAGAGTGCGGGAGGAAGCCGCCCCGGACGGCCTAAGCTTGACGTTTAACCTCCGCCCGTGGCCAGCCCATTGAGCTGACCACGGGCTTCGCCGTTCTCCGGACAGCAGGGTGGCCTCTGCATGATCATGACTTCTCGCTGAAGTCGACATCGATCACAACAAAGGCCGTGAGGGTGAGTCTGCTGGACGATGCTGCCCGCGTCGAGTCCCTGACCGTGTTGTCCCGGTTCCGGACTGACTTCTTCACCTGCCTGCCCAGACGCGCGGATGCGCGCCAGGCGTCGCCGACCGCGACGATGCGGCGGTCACGGGCCCGGCAGACGATCTGCACATTCAGACTGCGCCGGTAGTTCTTCGGCTTCTTCGTCTTCTTCTGGTCGTGCACCGGAATGAGGGTGCCGTCCACCAGCCACAGTTCCCGCCGGTCGGCGGGTGGCGGGCCGAGCAGGGCGGCGAGGTGCGGTGCGAGGTCGGCGGTGAACCGGTGCACGGTGGAGTCCGTGGTAGCGAACAGCGCGGCCAACTGCTCCATGGTGAGGTTCGTGCGGTAACCCAGGACGACCAGCAGCACCCGGTCGCCGAAGGCAAGTGACCAGGGCCGACCGCACCCGCTGTCCGGGTGGCGCCGCCCGGACAGCGGGTGATCAGGGCATGCAATTGCGGCCCGGACAGTCCCGTCCATGCCTTCAAATGAGCTGAACGGCAGGTGGCGAGACGAAGTTCCATACAACTGGCCGTAACCCAAACACACTTCATGACGTTATGCCTGACGCTGACTGGTCCGGGAGAGGGGGGGAAGAGCGTGGCGGGTCGATCACCGGCTGCTCCTGCTCCTGGGGAGGGGCGGCGGTTTCGGGGGCCGAACCGGGGTGAGGCGTGGCGGCGGGCGAAGGACGCGCCGGTGTCGGTGATCCGGCTGCCGCTGGTCGTCAGCGATGCGGAGGTCCGCCACCGGGTCGAGAAGTTGTTCTCGGCGATGTGGCAGATCAAACGCGCCCTGCAGCGTGATGCACGGCATATGGTGGATGCCTACTGGGCCGGTGATGTGCGGCGCGAGAGCGACGTGAAGGCATGGCGGGCCGAGCTGGGCCTGTCCCGCACCGGGCTGGAGCACCGCGCGTACCGTCATCTGGAGCGCTCAGGCTGGTTGAGTGATCATGTGTCGAAGGCGTTGGTGATGCACCAGGCCGACGAAATGTGGGCCAGTGTGGCCAGGCACCTGCACCCGGACGCGTCGGGGCGGCGGGCCGGGCGCCCTAGGACCGGGACCTGGTGGGAGTACACCCGCATCCCGGGCCGGGCCCGCTCGCACACCACCGACCGCAAGTGGGAGACCTTCCGCCTGCACGGCACCCTCGCCGGACACCTGGACACCTTCCGGCACCCCGCACTGCCGCCCCAGGTCACCACCCCCGCCCAAGCCGCCCAGCTCCCGCCGGGCATGCGGGTGCTGGCCCAACCGCACCGCATACCCACCCCCGCCCGGCCCACCAGGCGCATCCCCACCAAGACCACCGACGCCCGGGGACGCGGTCGCAGCAGGGCGGCGACCTGGTTCGACCACACCGGTCCCCTGGCCGTCGTCTTCGCCGGAGGGCCCACCGGAGGTGGGGACATCGTCTTGCCGGTGCGGCTGGCACAGGGCGCGGGACGCTGGCCCTATCTGCTGCACTACCTGAACGACCCGAGCCGGTGGCACAAGATCGATCTGGTGCGCAGGCGGGATCCGGCCGCCCCCGGCGGCTGGGCTTATGAGGCCCATCTGATGGTCCTGGCCCCCGGCCACACCTCCCCCGCCACCCGTGCCCGGCGCCGGCAGGCCGCCGCCCTAAAACGCGTCGGCGGAGTGGACGGCAACGTCTCCAACCTCACCGTCGTCTCCCTGCCCGCCACGCTCAACCCCGATGACGGCGGCATATGCTCCGACCGGATCACCCTGACCCAGCAGGAACAACACGCCCTGGCCGCAGCGCGTAAGAAGGCCCGGGGGCGCCAACGCGCCCTTGACCGCTCGCGCCGCGCCACCAACCCCCAGCAGTATCAGCGCTCCCGGCGTCAAAAGGCCCGCGACGAACGCCGACAGGCAGCAGGTCTGCCCCCGAAGGCCGTCGCCGTCCCGGCCGGAGGTCGGCGCACCTCCACGACCGGAAGGCCCCAACAGGCATACCGGCGAGACCAGCTCAGCAACAGTTACCGGAATCTGCGGGCCCGCCACAGTGCCTCGGCCGCGAGCGCGGCCGAGGCATCCCATCACCGTGCGAAGAAGATCGCCGCCCAGCTGGTCGCCGCCCACGGTCCGAACCTGACCGTCGAGGACTGCGACATCCGCACCTGGTTCCGCCTGTGGGGCCGTACCTGCTCCGCCACCACCCCCGGACGGCTGATCGCCGCACTCGCCGCCGAGTGCACGGCCACCAGCGGACGACTTCTGCGCGCCTCGACCTTCACCACCGCCCTGTCCCAGCACTGCTTGTGCGGCCGACGCACCCCCAAGTCCCTGCGCCAGCGCACCCATCACTGCGACCCGGCCGAAGGCGGCTGCGGGCTGAAAGGCGACCGCGACCTGGTCTCCGCCGCCCTGGCCGCCTTCACCACCCTCACCGACCCCGACGACCCCACCACCGCCCGTCTCGACCACACCCGCGCCCGCACCGCCCAGATCCTCTTCGCCCAAGGGCTGCAAGAAGCCCTGACCGAGTCAACCGCACCGAAGTCCCCGCCCTCGGGCCGGACCCGCGCGGCAGCCGAACCCCGCGGGAACTCCCTTCCCCGGCAACGGACGGCCTCTGCTCGGCGAAACGCCGGACCATGCACCGTGACAACCCCGGATGAGACCCGACCCGCACCCAAGCGGCCCAATGCCCACGCCGGAACGACACGACCGCACACCGGCCGCCCCCGTACACACATACGGGATAAGTCTTAGCATGGGTCCCGCGGCCGCCACCGGCCGCTGGAAGGCGGGCGGTCGAAGGTCGTGGGACGCATGGTAGGGATCAAGGACGTCGCGCGGCAGGCCGGCGTGTCTGTCGGAACGGTCTCCAACGTGATCAACCGGCCGGACATGGTCGCCGAGGCCACCCGCGACCGGGTGCACGCCGCGATCGAGCGGCTGGGGTATGTGCGCAGCGAGTCGGCGCGGCAGTTGCGGGCGGGGCGTAGCCGGATTATTTCGCTGCTGGTGCTGGACATGGCGAATCCGTTCTTTGTGGATGTGGCCAGTGGTGCGGAGCGGGCGGCGCGTGAGGCGGG
>NZ_JBSFMM010000385.1:0-5862 GCF_053599555.1 Streptomyces sp. NPDC000941 | reverse complement strand
GCGCCCCCCCCGCTCTCGGCCGCCGCCCGGGGCCGCCGCCGGCGCCCCCTCCCGCCCGGGCGGGGGGGCACCCCCCCCCCCACCGCCCCGCGCGCGTCAGCGGCTCCCGAACCGGGTCGGTGGGGACTGTGTGGTGCGGTCGGTCGGGTGGAGCGGGTCGAGCGGGTGGAACGGGTGTGTGCCGGGCTCAGCGCGCTCCGACGCGGGCCATGCTCCCGCGGCGGGACGGCTGTGCCGGAACTCCGGACGCGGGCACGGAGGGCCGCGCTCCCGGCTGGCGGCCTCCTGGGGCCGGTGCGCGCCGTGGCTGCGCCGCGACACCGTTCTGCACGTCCATGACAGCGTGCGCCACGAGTCCGCCCATGGGGTCGTGCCTGATCAGATCCCGGAGCCTGGAGCGCGAGGAGCGCCCCTCGTTCCCGGGATACAGGTGCTTGCCGAGCCCGACCGCATGGGCCAGGGCGGCGAGCGCCGCGGTCCGCGGGTCCGGCGGCACGCCGGTGCGGATCGCGGTGTCCAGCCGGGCCCTGATCTCCCGGCTGATGGCCGACTCCGTCGCCTGGTAGCGAGTCGTCGGCAGTACCCCGCACATCTGGCCCTCTACGGCACTGACCATGCCGCAGCGCTCCAGGTGCGTGAGATACGTCTGGCGCAGCCCCAGCCGGGGCCCGCCGATCCAGTGGACCGCGCGGACCGGGCTGCCACGACGGCGCAGCAGCTCCAGCGCGGAGTCCAATGTCGGATCTCCGGTCGGCCGTGGCAGCACCACGGCGATACGATCCCCGTCTGGGGCTATCCGTCCGGCCAGAGCCAGCTCTACTAGCTGGGCTCCGGCAAGACCGAGGTCGAGCGACTGCGGCTGCGCCGTGGTTCCCGTGGTCGGGTCCAAGGCGAGCAGCAGAAGCTCCTCCGGAATTGTTCTGCGGCTCCTGCCCATCCATGCCTCCCCGCGTGGATGAATGACAGGGTGACCCCTCTCACATTGGTCTGTCGAGAGTGCCTGGGGGATTTGATATGGAACCGATAGCTATGTCTTTCTCGTCTATCGGGTGGGCGCCCCGTTGAAGGCGCTCCGCCAGGGTGCCGTGGCGCGGCAGCACTCGGGGCACACGGGACACTGATAGTTGGTTGGGGCGGCGGGACGTGAAGCCGGAAGGCGGCTCGCGTCCCGTAAAAGGTATTACAAGGAGGCATCGGTGGCGGGCGAGTCCCCCGACAAGTCGGAGCAGCGGAAGTCGTCGGGGGAGACGACTCGCGGCGAGCGCGATCCACGGCTCGCGGTCTTCCATGAAGGGGAGGCCGAGGGCGGCAAATCGGCGGTCGCCGTCGCGGACGAGGAGCCGGAGGCGGCGGCCGAAGCGGAACGGGAAGCGGAATCCGCTGTTCGCGAAAGCGAATCCAGTGATTCCGTCGAAACCGGCAAATCTGTCGATGACACCAAATCTGCGGACGAACCGGACGAAGGCGCGGCTGAGGGATCGGCCGAGGATTCGACCGAGGGGTCCGGCGAGTCGGATGAGGGGTCGTCCGGCGAGCCGGTGGACGTGCGTACGGCGGTGTTCCGCACGCTGAAGCGCGAGCCCGCCGATGGCAAGGCGGTCGACGAGAAGGCCTCACCGGAGTCCGAGTCGGATGACGAGGGCTCGGCCGCGCCCGTCGATCGGCCCACGGCGGCTTTCGGGGTGCTGCGGAACAAGGAAGCTCCTCGGTGGGCCCAGAAGGCCGACAAGGCGGATGATTCCGTCGATACGGAAGAAAAGGACGCCGATTCCGGCAAGACGGATGAAGCGGCCAAGGCCGACAAGTCGGACGAAGCGGGTAGGAAGGGTGGCGAACCCGGCGTCGGTACGGGCATCGACCGGCCGACCGCGGTCTTCAAGACCCTCAAGACCCCTGCCAAGGACAAGCCCGAAGCGGACAAGCCTGATGCAGGCAAGCCCGCTGACGCCAAGGTCGCCGAAAAGCCTGCCGCCAAGCCTGCGGGGAAGCCGGCCGACAAACCCGAGCCCGGTAAGTCCGACGAGAAGGACGAGAAGAAGGCCCCCGGTGCCGAGCGCCCCGAAAGCGCTGCCGAGCGCACCAGCCGCTTCGTACCCCTGAGATCGGCCGACGCCCCGCCCACCCGGCCCCCGGCGCGCCCCGCCGCGCCCCCCGCGCTGCCCGAGTCCGAGCGGACGAAGCAGCAGCCGCTGCCCGAGTCGGAGCGGACCAAGCAGCAGCCGCTGCCGCCGCTCGATCTGCTGGCGCAGCTGACCAACACCCCGCCGCCGCGGGAGACCCCGCTGCGGACCGCTGTGCGGCGGGTCAAGATCTGGACGCCGCTCGCGGTGCTCCTGATCGTCATCCTCGGTGTGGTGCAGTCGGTGCGTCCGCTGCCGGACCCCGAGCTGAAGGTGGCCGACGCCACATACACCTTCGACGGCGCCAAGATGTCGCTTCCCTGGCCGGAGCAGGGGCAGTCCGCGGTCGAGGTGGAGGGGCTGGGCAGCCTGGGCACCTCCGGGGCGCAGAAGCCGGTGCCGATCGCCAGTGTCACCAAGGTGATGACGGCGTACGTCGTCCTCAATGAGCACCCGCTCAAGGTGGACGAGGAGGGCCCGACCATCAAGATCGACGCCCAGGCGGGCAAGGAGTCGGGCTCCGAGGACGAGTCGCGGGTCGAGGTGGACGAGGGGCAGACGTACAACGAGCTCCAGATGCTCCAGATGCTGCTCATTCCGTCCGGGAACAACATCGCCCGGCAGCTGGCCCGCTGGGACTCGGGGTCGGAGAAGGCGTTCGTGAAGAAGATGAACGACGCCGCCAAGGACCTGGGGATGAAGAACACCGTCTACACCGACCCCAGCGGTTTCAAGGCGACCACCAAGAGCACCGCGTCCGACCAGCTCAAGCTGGCCAGGGCGGTGATGAAGAGCGAGGCGTTCCGGTCGGTCGTGGCGACGCCCAACATCAGGATTCCCGGCCTCAAGACTCCTGACAGCAAGATCTTCAACAACAACAATCTGCTGGTGAAGCCTGGTGTGGTCGGCATCAAGACCGGTTCGAGCACCCCGGCCGGCGGTGCGCTGATGTGGGGCGCGGAGAAGACCATCGACGGCAACAAGCGGCTGATCCTCGGTGTCGTCCTGGAGCAGCGGGCGCCCGGCATCCTGCAGAACAGCCTGGATCTGGTGCAGGCCAACAGCTACAAGCTGATCACGGCGGTGCAGGACGGCCTCACCTCCGCCACGGTGGCGAAGAAGGGCGAGGTCGTCGGCCACGTCGACGACGGCCTGGGCGGCACGACCCCGGTCGTCGCGACCAAGGACGTGACGGCTGTCGGCTGGGGCGGCCTCGAAGTGGAGCTGGAGCTGATCGACGGCGGCAAGGTCGTACCGCATACGGCCAAGGCGGGCACGGTTGTCGGCCGGCTGGCCGTGGGCAGCGGTTCGGCCCAGGTGAAGGTGCCGGTCGCGCTGCAGAGCGAGCTGTCCGAGCCGTCGTTCGGCTCCAAGCTGGTCCGTATCGTCTGATCCGGCGGGAGACCGGCTGATCCGGCGGGAGACACACCGCCTGGTGCGGTGGCCCGGCGCTCGGCGCGTCGGGCCACCGATCAGCCGTATGTAGCAAGTTGTCCACAGCACCCCCGACCGCCCGCCCTGAAGGCCTTTTGGGGCCCTTCGCGTGCTAGCGTCGCCTGCGCCTCCGGTCCCGGTCCTCCCATAACGAACCGGGGGGAACCGGTACAGGGTTGAAGGAACATGGGGGCAGACCTCGGGGAAGACGGGGAGAGCCGCAGTGACCACCGTGGATCCGACACGGGCCGAAAACAGCGGGAGTTCCGAGGAGAACACCGCGGCGCGAATAAGACTGCCTACGCAGCGTTGGTCCACTGAGGGCCCGGACGCCGCGGAGGGCGTAAGCCCCGCCGAGGAGGCGGGCGGGCCGGCGGGCGCCGACCCGGCTGAGGGCGCGGCTACGGCGGCGCTCACGCACAGCGCTGAGCAGCAGGAGCAGGCTGAGCAGGAGCAGGCCGAGCCGCAGGAGCAGACGGTCGGCTGGGTGCTGCGCGCCTGGCGCTTCCTGCGCCACCCCGTGCCCGCCGCCCTGGTCGTCGCCGGAGTGCTGCACATCCTGTGGGTGGCGCTGCTGGCGAACAGCGGCGGCGACCTGGCCGCGCAGGACGCATGGGCGGAGTTCGCCCTGCAGCACCCCGACTCGGCGTACAACCTCGCCTGGTACGGCGGGATGCACACGGTCTCGTACAGCGTCATCTCGCCCTATCTGATGGCGGTCCTCGGCGTCCGCACCACGATGATGATCGCGGGGACGCTGTCCGCCGGGCTGCTCGCGCTGCTGCTGGTGCGCAGCCGGGTCGTACGGCGGCCGCTGTGGCCGGCTATGTACGGCACGTTCGCGCTGGTCTGCAACGCGATCTCGGGCCGGGTGACGTTCGGGCTCGGCGCGATGTTCGGCCTCGCCGCCGTGGCGGTCATCTTCGCGTGGCCCACCAAGTGGCGGTCCCGGTTCTGGCATCACAAGATCGCGCGGGCGCTGCTTGCCGCCCTGCTGTCCGCACTCGCGACCATGTCCAGCCCGGTGGCCGGGCTGTTCATCGGGATCGTGGCCGCCGCGCTGTGGCTGACCCGGCGCCATCCGGCCTCGTACGCGCTCGGCATCACGCCGGTGGTCGTGGTCGGTCTTTCCTCCTACTTCTTCCCGTTCTCCGGCGAGCAGCCGATGACCTGGCCGTCGACCATACTGCCGGGCATCATCGGCCTCGGGGTCTTTCTGTTCGCGCCGCGCGGCTGGCGGACCGTCCGGGTGGGCGGGGCGCTGTACACGATCGGGGTGGTGCTGACCTGGCTGATCCCCTCCCAGATCGGCACCAACATCTCCCGCCTGAGCATGATCTTCGGCGGGGTGGTGCTGATTGCCGCGCTGACCAACCGCCGGATGCCGCCGCGCAAGAAGTGGCTCACCACGGGCGTGGGGCGAATCTGGACGGGGCTCGTGCTGTCTCTGGTGACGGTCACGGTGTGGCAGGGCGTGAAGACGGGCGACGACGTCATCCACACCACCCCGTCGGCGTCCTGGGCGCGCGAGCTGGCGCCGCTGGTCCACCACCTGAAGCAGGTGAAGGCGAACCGGGGCCGGGTCGAGGTGGTGCCGGTGCGCAGCCACCGCGAGTCCTCGGCGCTCCCCCAGTACGTCAACCTGGCCCGAGGCTGGACCCGGCAGGCGGACATGGAGCGCAACCCGCTCTTCTACAAGGACACGCTCAGCCCGGACGACTACCACGCCTGGCTCAAGCGCATGGCCGTGCACTATGTGGTGCTGCCGGCCGATGAGCCGGATCACGCCGCGACGCTGGAGGCCGAGCTCATCTCCAAGGGCCTGCCGTATCTGCGTGAGGTGTGGGGCGACGACAACTGGAAGCTGTACGAGGTCAAGGACCCCACCCCGATCGCCGACCCGCCGGCGACGGTGGAGCGGGCCGACGCGGACAAGCTGATACTGAAGGTGCGCGCCAAGGGCCCGGTGCTCATCCGCATCCCGTACTCGCCATGGCTGGGCCTGGTGGACGCCAAGGGCCACCGCATCAAGGCGCCGGAGGCGGACGAGGACGGCGGGCTGCCGGTCAACCGCAAGGGCTGCCTGACCAAGCAGGTCTTCGAGCCGAGCAAGGAGGGGGAGCCGGAGGACGAGTGGACCGTACTGCACGCTCCGCACGCCGGCACCTACCGGATAGCGGGCAAGTACGACCTGCCGCGCGGCACGGCCTGCCCGGACGAGATGGCTCCGTAGAGCGAGTAGAGCGAGTAGACCGAATAGACCGAATAGACCGATGAAGCTGAGAAGGCCGGCCCGGGAGTCCCCGGG
>NZ_JBSFMM010000384.1:0-5876 GCF_053599555.1 Streptomyces sp. NPDC000941 | reverse complement strand
ATCGACGCCGGATCGAACAGATCCGTCCGGTAGTCGACATGCCCACTCAACCCACCCGGACCGCCATCCCCCGCACGCAACTCGCTGAGATTGACGGTGAGGTCGAATCTGGCGGCGATCCCGCCCAACGGCTGATGGGCGATGTCCAGATCCGGAAGGTCCAGGGTGGCGCGGATGTTGTTCTGGAAGGAGAGCATCACCTGGAACAGCGGATGCCGGGCCATCGACCGCTCCGGGTTCAGCACCTCCACCAAACGCTCGAACGGCACATCCTGATGCGCGAACGCACCCAGATCCGTCTCCCGCACCCGCCCCACCAACTCACGGAACGTCGGATCACCACTCACATCCGTACGCAACACCAACGTGTTCACAAAGAATCCGACCAGATTGTCCAGCGCGTCATCCGTACGCCCGGCAATCGGCGTGCCGATCGGGATATCGGTGCCCGCGCCTATCCGGGTGAGCAGGACGGCCAGGGCGGCCTGGACGGTCATGAACACACTCGCCCCGCTGCCCTGCGCCAACTCGACCAGTCGGGTGTGCACCTCGACCGGCACCCGCACCCCCACACTGCCGCCCTCATGCGATGCCACGGCCGGCCGGGGCCGGTCCACCGGCAGCTCCAGCTGCTCCGGCACGCCCGCCAGGGCAGCCGTCCAGTAGGCCAGCTGCTGCGAGATCACACTGTCCGGGTCCTCTTCGCTGCCCAGCACCTCACGCTGCCACAGGGCGTAATCCGCGTACTGCACCGGCAGCGCTTGCCATCCGGGTGCCTTGCCGTTGGTGCGGGCCTGGTAGGCGGTGGTCAGGTCGCGGGCGAAGGGTGCCATCGACCAGCCGTCAGCGGCGATGTGGTGTACGACTGCCAGCAGTACGTACTCATCCGGCGCCACGGCGAACAGCCGTACCCGCAGCGGAAGGTCACGCGAGAGGTCGAACCCGGCGCGAGCCTCCTTCATCAGTGCTTCGGCCAGGTCCCCGTCGGCCACATCCAACACCTGGAACACCGATGCGACGTCGCCTTGAAGGATGTGCTGACGGGGCTGGCCATCGGTCTCGGGGAAGAGTGTCCGCAGGCTCTCATGCCGCCCGACCACATCCCCCACGGCCAGGCGCAGGGCGTCGGTGTCCAGTTGGCCGCGCAGCCGAAGCGACATGGGGATGTTGTAGGTGCCTGAGGGGCCTTCGAGTTGGCCGAGGAACCACAGTCGGCGTTGCGCGAAGGAGACGGGTACGGTCTCGGGCCGTGGCCTGCCGGTCAGCGGCTGGCGTACCAGGCTGGTTTCTTGATCTGTTCGTGCGCTCAGTCCGGCGACGGTCGGGGACTCGAAGAGCGCGCGGATGCCGAGCTCCAGGCCCAGGGTGGTGCGGATGCGGCTGATGAGGCGGGTGGCGAGGAGGGAGTGTCCGCCGAGCGTGAAGAAGTTGTCGTCGATGCCGATGTCGGCGACACCCAGCACTTCCACGAACAGCCCGCACAGGATCTCCTCGCGTGGTGTGCGCGGGGCGCGGCGGGTGAGTGTTGTGGTGTAGTCGGGGGCGGGCAGGGCCTTGCGGTCCAGCTTGCCGTTCGGGGTCAGGGGCAGCCGTTCGAGTACGACGAGTGCTGAGGGGACCATGTAGTCCGGCAGTCGGCCCCTGGCCACTTCCAGCACCTGTGCGGCGTCAAGCCCTACACCCGTGTCCGTGGGCACCACATAGCCGACCAGACGCCGGTCTCCGGGCCGGTCCTCCCGTACCAGGACGGCGGTCTGCGCCACGGCGTCGTGCGCCGCCAGGACGCTCTCCACCTCGCCGGGCTCGATACGGAAGCCACGCACCTTGACCTGGGCGTCCGCACGCCCCACGAACTCCAGCTGCCCGTCCGCCCGCCACCGGACCACATCCCCCGTCCGGTACATCCGCGCCGCCGCCGTCGTGCCGAACGGATTCGCCACAAACCGCTCCGCCGTCAGACCAGGCCGCCCCAGATACCCTCGGGCCAGTTGCGCACCGGCGATGTAGAGCTCGCCGGGCACCCCCACCGGCACTGGTTGCAGCGTCGCGTCCAGCACATACACCTGTGTGTTCCACACGGGGTGACCGATGGGGGGAGCGGTGGTGAGCTCATCGTCGGTGAACCATGACGTGGAGTAGACGGTGGCTTCGGTGGGCCCGTAGCAGTTCGCGAGCAGACCTCCCGGAACGGCGGCACGAATGGCGTTCGCCACGTGTGGCGTGATGGCCTCGCCGGCCAACACCACCGTTCCCGCGTCAATGTTTCCACCGCTGCTGAGGAGAGTTGAGACAACGGAGGGAACACCGCTGATGAGGCAGGAAGACCCACTGTCCGGCACACTGCCACCAAGAGCGAGCAGGTCGCGGACCACCTCGACGCGTCCGCCAGTGATGAGCGGCGTGAAGAGCTCGAAGACCGAGACGTCGAAGTTGAGAGACGTCGAGACGTACACATGAGTCAATCGCTCGGGCCCGAACTCGGAGGCGGCCCAGGTGATGAGATTGACCACGCTCCGCTGCTGGACCGTGACGCCCTTGGGGCGACCGGTGGAGCCGGAGGTGTAGATGACGTAGGCGGGATGCTGGGGGAGCAGGCCGCCCGTGCGGTCGGTGTCCACGACATCCGCATCGTCGTATCGAGCGGCCCACTCGTCATCCACCATCAGCCGAGGCAGATCGTCGGCCGGGGGGAGAGCGGCGGATGTGGTGGTGTCGGTGACCAGGAGTGTGGGGGCCGCGTCCTGGAGCATGTAGTGGATGCGGTCGGTGGGGTAGTCCGGGTCGATGGGGAGGTACCCCGCGCCGCTTTTGAGGATGGCCAGCAGGGTGACGACCAGTTCGGCCGAGCGCGGCAGCGCCACCGCCACCAGCCGCTCCGGCCCGGCGCCCTGGGCGATCAGACACCGCGCCAGCCGGTTCGCTCGGGCGTTGAGGTCGGCGTACGTCACTTCCTGGCCCTCGAAGACGACCGCGACCGCGTCGGGGGTGCGCTTGACCTGGGCCTCGAAGAGTTCGGGCAGCAGGGCGTCCGGGAGCGGGTGTGCGGTGTCGTTCCAGTGGGTGAGGACCTGGTGCCGTTCGCCCTCGCCGAGTATGTCGATCTGGCTGACTCGGGTGTCCGGATCGGCGGTGACTGTCGCCAGGACGTGGACGAGCCGTGTGGCCAGCGCCTCGATGGTGGTGGGGTGGAAGAGGTCGGTGCGGTAGTCGAGGTGTCCGGTGAGGCCGTCGGCGGCGCCGTCCGCGGCGCGGTGCTCGCTGAGATTGACGGTCAGGTCGAATTTGGCGGCGGTGCCACCCAAGGGCTGCCGGGTGACGTGCAGGCCGCGGAGGTCGAGGTGGGGGTGGGTGTTGTTCTGAAGGGCGAGCATCACCTGGAACAGGGGGTGATGCGCCAGGGAGCGTTGCGGGTTGAGTACTTCCACGAGGCGTTCGAAGGGCACGTCCTGGTGTGCGTAGGCGGCCAGGTCCGTTTCCCGTACGCGTTCGATGAGCTCGCGGAAGGTGGGGTCGCCACTGGTGTCCGTACGCAGGACGAGGGTGTTGACGAAGAAGCCGACCAGCTCGTCGAGCGCGTCGTCGGTGCGTCCGGCGATGGGTGTGCCGATCGGGATGTCATGGCCCGCGCCCATACGGCTCAGAAGGACGGCCAGGGCGGCCTGGACGGTCATGAAGACGCTTGCGCCCCTGTCGTGGGCCAGCTCCGCCAGCCGGGCGTGTACGGGCGCCGGCACGTGCAGCGCCACGCTGTCGCCCTCGTACGACGCTACGGCGGGCCTGGGACGATCGACCGGCAGCTCCAGCTGCTCGGGCACACCGGCCAGGGTGGTGGCCCAGTACTCCAGCTGGGCGTTGACCAGGCTGTCGGGGTCGTCTTCGTGGCCGAGGATTTCCTGCTGCCAGAGCGTGTAGTCCGCGTACTGCACCGGCAGCGCGCGCCATCCGGGTGCCTCGCCGTCGGTGCGGGCCTGGTAGGCGGTGGTCAGGTCGCGGGCGAAGGGTGCCATCGACCAGCCGTCTGCGGCGATGTGATGTACGACAGCCAGCAGTACGTAGTCGTCCGGCCCGAGCACGAACAGCCGTACGCGCAGGGGAAGCTCGCAGCCGAGGTCGAACCCAGTGGCGGCCTCCCGCTTCAGCGCCTCCGCCAAGTCTTCCTCGGCGATGTCCAGCACTTCGAACACCGATGTCGCGTCGCTGTGGAGGATGTGCTGGTAGGGCTGGCCGTCGTGCTGGGGGAAGACCGTACGCAGGCTCTCATGCCGCTCGACCACGTCGGTCAGGGCCAGGCGCAGGGCATCGGTGTCCAGTTGGCCGCGTAGCCGTAGGGACATGGGGATGTTGTAGGTGCCTGAGGGGCCTTCGAGTTGGCCGAGGAACCAGAGTCGGCGTTGTGCGAAGGAGAGGGGTACGGGTTCGGGCCGGGTTTGGGTGGTGAGTTTGGGGCGTGTGGTGTGGGCGTTGGATGTGTGGAGGTGTTCGGCGAGTCCGGCGACGGTGGGTGTTTCGAAGAGGGCGCGGATGGTGAGTTCGACGTCCAGGGTGGTGCGGATGCGGCTGATGAGGCGGGTGGCGAGGAGAGAGTGTCCGCCGAGGGAGAAGAAGCTGTCATCGATGCCGACGTCGGGGACCGCGAGGACTTCGGCGAAGAGACCGCACAGGATCTCCTCGTGCGGTGTGCGGGGTGCTCGGCGGGTGGTGGATGTGGTGTAGTCGGGGGCGGGGAGAGCGTTGCGGTCGAGCTTGCCGTTTGGTGTCAGGGGCAGGCGGTCGAGGGTGATGAGTGTGGTGGGCACCATGTAGTCGGGGAGCCGGTCCCTGGCCACCCCCAGCACCTGGGCGGTATCAACTCCCACTTCCGCATCCGTCGGCACCACATAGCCGACCAGCCGCTTGTCGCCGGGCTGGTCTTCACGGACAAGGACGGCGGCTTGGGCAACCGCATCATGGGTGGTCAGTGTCGCTTCGATTTCGCCGGGTTCGATGCGGAAGCCGCGGATTTTGATTTGGGTGTCGGTGCGGCCGAGGTGTTCGAGTGTGCCGTTGGTGTTCCAGCGGGCGAGGTCGCCGGTGCGGTACATGCGGGTGCCGGGTGCGCCGAAGGGGTCGGGGACGAAGCGTTCGGCGGTGGTGGCGGGTTGGTTGATGTAGCCGTGGGCGAGGCCCGTTCCGGCGATGTAGAGCTCGCCTGCGACTCCTGGGGGTACGGGGCGCAGGGTGTCGTCCAGGACGTAGGCGCGGGTGTTGTCCATGGGCCGGCCGATGGGGACCGAGGTGCCGGGTGGTGTGGCGGGGGTCATGAGGTGCTGGGTGGCGCACAGGGTGATCTCCGTGGGCCCGTACAGCGATCGCACCCTGATGTGCGGGCAGGCCTGGAGTACGCGTTGGACGGCGGTGGGGGAGACCACGTCACCGCCGGTCAACACCTCCTGGACCTGGTCGAAACACCCGGGATCCTCCTCCGCGATCACCCGGAACAACCCCGCCGTCACATGCACCGCACTCACCTCGCCACCCGCCACCAGCCCACGCAGCGCCTGAGTGTCGACCTGCTCGTTGGGTGCTACGACGACCCGGCCGCCCGACAGCAGCGGCACCCAGATCTCGTAATCCGAGGCGTCGAAGGCATGCGGAGCATGCATCAGCACCCGCTCATGCACACCATCCGTGTCCCCGGCCCACGCCCTGTCCAGGGCCAGCTCCACCACACCGCGGTGCGGCACGGCCACGCCCTTCGGTTCGCCGGTGGAGCCCGAGGTATACATCACGTAGGCGAGCTGCAGCGGATGCCTGCCGTTCAGGGCCGGGTTGCTTTCGTCGGCGTCGGCAGTGGTCAGGAGCGTGTCGGTCACCTCGACCAGGCGGGCGTCTGCGGT
>NZ_JBSFMM010000383.1:0-5881 GCF_053599555.1 Streptomyces sp. NPDC000941 | reverse complement strand
GGGAGCGCCGCCCGGGCGCCCGGCGGGGAGGTGCCGGGGGCGGGCGGTCCTCGGACCAGCGCAGGGGCACCTCCCAGCCGTAGCTGCGGGAGCATCGCGCCAGAGGCAATAGGCTGGGAGCGCCGACGTCAGTAACTCGTCGTCACCGCCGCAGGCGGTGGCGGCACCGCGCCGAGGAGCCACCCGCCGTGTCAGACCCGCTGCGCCCCCGCGCGTCCCTCCGTACCGCCGTGGTGTGGGAGGTCCTCAAAGACGCCCTGGACCGCCGGGTCAAGGCGGTGGGCCAGGGCTCCGGCGAGGGCGACCGCGCGCCCGGTGTGCTGGACGTGCTCGACACCGGAGGCGGCAGCGGCAACTTCGCGGTGCCGGTCGCCCGCCTCGGCCACCGCGTCACGGTGGTCGACCCGAGCCCCAACGCGCTGTTCGCGCTGGAGCGGCGGGCCGCCGAGGCCGGGGTCGCCGACCGGGTGCGCGGGGTCCAGGGCGATGCCGCCGACCTGTTCGAGGTGGCCGAGCGCGGCGGCTATGACGTGGTGCTGTGCCATGGCGTGCTGGAGTACGTCGACGACCCGGCCGAGGGCCTGAGGAACGCGGCGGCGGCCCTGCGCCCGGCCGGCACCCTCAGCGTGCTCGCGGCGGGCCTCGGCGGCGCCGTGCTCGCCCGGGCGCTGGCCGGCCACTTCACCGAGGCCCGGCAAGCGCTTGCCGATCCGGCCGGCCGCTGGGGCGCAGGCGACCCGATGCCCCGCCGCTTCACCCCCGAGCAGCTGACCGGACTGATCGCGGCGGCGGGCCTGGAGGTCGGGGCGGTGCACGGGGTGCGGGTCTTCGCCGATCTGGTGCCCGGTGTGCTGGTCGACACCGAACCGGACGCCCTGGACGCCCTGCTGCAACTTGAGGCAGCCGCCGCGGAGCTGCCCGCCTTCCACTCCGTCGCCACCCAGCTGCATGTGCTCGCGGAGCGCGACTGACCGCTACCGGACCCTCCGGCCTGCGTGACCGCACGACGGACGGCGCAGGTGGAGTAGGCCACAGGCCCTCCGATCGGCCGCCTTGCCCCGTATGATCGAGGTACACCGTCGGGCATGGCGGATCGGCGGGAGGGGAATGCACGTCTCAGCGTCAACTGATGCCACGCGCGTACCGGTGACGAATTGGCGCAGAGGGGCGGGTTTCACGGGGGCGATTCCCTGCCTATCCTGAAAGGGTCGCACCCCGGTCGCCCCCCGCGACCGACGAGTAGGAGGACTCCGTGCCGCTCTCGGAGCACGAGCAGCGCATGCTCGAGCAAATGGAGCGAGCGCTGTACGCCGAAGACCCCAAGTTCGCGACAGCGCTTGAGGGCAGCGGCCTGCGCACGTACACCCGGCGACGGGTCTATCAGGCGATCGCGGGCTTTCTGGTGGGCGTTGCGCTCCTGATGGTCGGCGTGATCATTCCGCAGCAGATCTGGATCAGCGTGGTGGGCTTCCTCGTCATGCTGGGGTGTGCCGGGCTCGCGGTGACCGGCTGGCGCAAGGCGCCCAAGCCCGGCGAGCAGCCCCAGGCGGGCGGGGGCGGGCCTGCGGCCCGTCGCCAGGGCCGTCAGCGCCGCTCCATGATGAGCCGGATCGAGGAGCGGTGGCAGCGCCGCCGCGATGAACAGGGCCACTGAGCCCTGACCGTCCGGGTGGGCCACACATGCGTGGCCCACACCTGCACGGGCCACACGTACATGGGCCACACGTACAGGGGCGAGCAGAGCGCATCCAGCACCAGCAGCGCGCATGAGCAAGCGCACGCGTCATCTCGTAGCTGAGCGAGGGGCGTATGTGAGCGAGGGGCGGTCGCCATCCGGCGGCCGCCCCTCGCTTCGTTGTCGCGTCCCTCGTCCCCGTCAGCCCTGCTGACGGCGGGGGCCGCGCCGCAGCCCGGATATCCACCGTGCCCACCGGGGCGCGCCCCACCGCTCGACCAGCGCGGACCAGCGCGCCGAGGCCGCCCAGACCACCCGGATCGCCGACCGCGGGGCCAGCAGCGCCCGCAGCCGGTCCCATCGCCCGGCCTTGGCCCGGAATCCGGCCAGCACCAGCCGCACCTCGTCGCCGACGCCCGGCGCCGGACGCGGCCGCGGTGCGAACAGCACCTGCTCGACCGCCGCGGCCACTCGCCGCGCCGCCTCGGTCGCCTCCTGGTCGAGCTCCGCCATCCGCACGATGCGGGCCACCGCGTTACGCGAGGTCTGGGAGTCGTCCGGCACGATCCCGAAGTCCCAGGCGGTGTCGAGCAGTTCCCGCCAGGCCGCCAGGATCCGGTCGGCGGCGTCCTGCTCGGTGCGCCCGGCCGAGCCGCTGAGTCTGCGGGCCCGCAAGCGCTGCCGCCACAGCATCGGCAGCAGGGGGATCACCAACAGCAGCACCGCGAGCGAACTCCAGCCGACCCGCTTGCTCACCGACCAGCCGCCACCCGAGGAGGGCTGGTCGGGCTGCTCGCCCGGGGCCGCGCCGCACTCGCCGAGCTTCTTCATGTCCTGCGCGCAGCTGTCCGACGCCGACGGCGCGGCCGACGGCTCTTCGGACGCGGTGGGCGCCTGCGTCGGGTCATCGGTGGAGTCGCCGGACGGCGTCTGCTCCATCGTGTAGTCGGGCTGGGTGCCGCGGCTGGGGGTGGGCTCGAAACGGGTCCAGCCGACGCCCTCGAAGTACAGCTCGGGCCAGGCGTGGGCGTCCTTGAGCCCGACCGACACCGAGCCGTCCGCCTGCGCGGTGCCGGGGGTGAACCCGACGGCCACCCGGGCCGGGATGCCCAGGGTGCGGGCCATGGCCGCCATGGAGAAGGAGAAGTGGACGCAGAAGCCCTCCTTCTGCTGGAGGAACTTGACGATGGCGGCCGAGCCGCTGCCCGACTGCACCTTGGTGTCGTAGCGGAACCCGCCGTTCACGGCGAACCAGTCCTGCAGCTTCACCGCCTGCTCATACGCGTTCGAAGCGCCCGCGGTCACCTGGCGCGCCGTGCGGGCGACCATGGACGGCAGCGAGTCCGGCACCTTGGTGTACTCCCGCAGCAGCTTCGCCGGCGGCTGGGGCGCGGCGGCCAACTGCGCCGCGGTCGGCTCCACGACCAGGCTGTTGACCTGGTACCGCATCCCGCGGGTGGTCTGGCCGCGGTCGCCGACCAGCGTCCGGCCCTCCGGCTCATAGCGCCAGCGGCCGTCGATGTCGACCTTCATGGCGGGGTAGGGGAGGGGCAGCCAGTTCTGCGCGTACCAGTCGGCGGCCTGGACCGAGGTGTCGATCGAGGAGACACGGACGGAGGAGCCGAGACCGGCCGGGGTGGGCAGATCGTCCGGCACATCCTGGACATGCCGCTCCGAGGACTTCCACGCCGCCCCGTCGAACTTGTCCAGCGCGACGATCCGCAGATACATGTCCTGGGTGGTCTGGGAGGAGGTGCGATACCGCAGCACCTCGCGGTTCTGCGGCTGGTTCAGGCTGTCCTGCAGCGACACCAGCGGATTCACCGCCGAGATCGTGCCATTTCCGCCGCCCCCGCCACCGCCGCCGCTCTTCTGGTCCAGCAGGCCGCCGTCCAGGGACGGCAGCACCGCGGGCACCGCCAGGGCGATGCCCAGCGCCAGCACGCCGATCCTGCGGCCGGTGCGGACCGGGGCCAGCGCCGGGCTGCCGCCCGCCCCGGCCAGGCCCGAGGGCCCCATCCCGTACGGGCGCGGGGCGCCGCCGCTGAACACCCGGCCCCACTGGGACAGCCGGTCCCGCCCCTCGGCCAGCAGCAACAGCAGATAGCCGGCCGCCGCCACCAGGAACCACACCCAGTCGTCGCCGCCGTCGGACAGGCCCGCCGCGACCGAGTACAGCGCGAGCAGCGGCAGCCCGGCGGGGGCGGCGCTGCGGTAGGTCACCGCGAGCGCGTCGACCACAAGACCTATCACCAGCACTCCGCCGACCAGCATCAGCTTGATGCCGTCGGTGACCGGCGCCGGGATCGCGTACTGCCCCACGTCGACCGTGCCCTGCTGCAGCAGACGCCCGAGCGCCTGGAACGCCTGCGGGCTCGGAAGCACCCCGGCCAGCGCCTCGTGGCGGGCAAAGGTGATCGTGAGCAGCAGCAGGCCCACCACGGCCTGTGCCGCCAGCGTCAGCGGGCGCGCCAGTGGCACCCGGCGGGCCAGCGCGCCCACCGTGCTCTGGATCGCCAGCAGCAGGCCGGCCTGCACAAGCCAGCCGGGCTTGTCGACCAGCGGCAGCAGCGCACAGGCCGCCGCCATCGTCGCCAGCGCGGCGCATATCGCCAGTCGCACGCTTCCGCTCATGCCCAGCCCCCTGTCATACCGCCGCCCGCCAGCGGCCGCCCGGCGTCGGCCTGGATGCCGCCCTGGGCGTCGGCCTGCCGCCACAGCTGCGCCGGCGTGGCGCCGGGGGTGACCGGCAGCGCCGTCCACCCCGACTCCCGCAGCATCCGCAGCCGCTCCTCCAGACCCCGCGGGTCCGGCGCCCACGCGCCCCGGGACCAGGCGCCGCCGTCCAGGACGAACGCCACCGCCGTCCCGGTGCGGTGCCGCATCCGGCCGACCATCGTCGCCTGCTCCTCGTCCAGATCGCCGAGGAACGCCACCAGCAGTCCCTCGTTCCCTCCGCGCAGCGCCTCGTAGGCCCGGGACAGCCCGGCCTCCTCGGAGTGGTCCACCACCGCGAGGGTGTCGAGCATCAGCCCGGCCGTGTCCGCCGAGTCATGGCCCGAGCCGGTGAAGCCGCCCCCGCTGTCCGGGCCCGGCACCGAGCTGCCGGTGTCGGTCAGCAGCCGGACCCCGTAGCCCCGCTCCAGCAGATGCACCGCGGCCGAGGCCGCTCCGGAGACCGCCCACTCGAACGCCGAGTCCGGCCCCGAGCCCTGGTGGGCCACGCGCCGGGTGTCCAGCAGCACCGTGCAGCTGGCGCGCTGCGGTTGCTCCTCACGGCGGACCATCAGTTCGCCGTAGCGCGCGGTGGACCGCCAGTGGACCCGGCGCAGATCGTCGCCGTGGCGGTAGCCGCGCGGGATGACATCGTCCTCGCCCGCGAGCGCGAGCGACCGGTGCCGCCCGTCGCCGTAGCCCATGGCCTCGCCCGCGAAGCGCACCAGGGGCAGCGGCTCGACCCGCGGCACCACCGTCAGCGTGTCGTACGCGCTGAAGGAGCGGGTGAGCTCGCACATCCCGAACGGGTCGTTCAACCGCAGCTGCAGCGGGCCGAGCGGATAGCGGCCGCGCAGATCCGAGCGGACCCGATAGGACACCTCGCGGCGCCCGCCCGGCTCCACCCGGTCCAGTACGAAGCGGGGCCGCGGCCCGAGCACATAGGGCACGCGGTCCTGCAGCATCAGCAGGCCGGTGGGCAGCCGCGAGACATTGTCGATCCGCAGATGCACCCGGGCCTCGGAGCCGGCCGGGACCCGCGCGGGCGAGAGCCGCCGACTGCCCGCCACCCGGTAACGGGTGCGGTAGACCACGGCCACACACACCAGGGGCAGCACCGCGAGCAGCAGCCCCACCCGCAGCAGATCCGCCTGCCCCAGGACATAGCTGCACACCGCGGCCGCCACCCCGGCCGCCAGGAACGAACGGCCGCGGGTGGTCAGGCCGGCGAGCGCCGAGCGCAACCCGCC
The DNA here is from genome assembly GCF_053599555.1 of Streptomyces sp. NPDC000941. Taxonomy (NCBI): domain Bacteria; kingdom Bacillati; phylum Actinomycetota; class Actinomycetes; order Kitasatosporales; family Streptomycetaceae; genus Streptomyces; species Streptomyces sp. NPDC000941. The sequence continues at coordinate 241 of NZ_JBSFMM010000383.1, read as the reverse complement.
CCGGTCCTCGCCGCCGTCGCCGTCTCCGGGGGCCATGGGCATCCCCCCTGCCGTCATCACAGCCTCCGCGCGCCCGGCGGCTGCTGACCGTACTCAACCGGGGGCCCGGGCGGCACGGGCGGCATCGGACCGGCGCCCGGGGGCACCGGACCGGCACCGGGCGGCAGCGACCTGCTCAAGGACCTCCAGCAGGAGTTCGGCTCCGCGATCATCCTCATCACCCCCAGGTCGTGGGTGATGA
>NZ_JBSFMM010000382.1:0-5911 GCF_053599555.1 Streptomyces sp. NPDC000941 | reverse complement strand
CTACATCGAAATCGGCCCCGACCCCGTCCTGATCCCGGGCGCCCAACACACCCTCGACGCACTCGACACCCCGCCCGCGCACCCGCCCGTCCTCATCCCCACCCTCACCCGCACCCAGCCCGACGCCGACAGCCTGGCCCAGTCACTCGCCCGCCTCCACACTCTCAGCCCCGTCGACTGGCGCACCTGGTTCACCGACGGCACCACCACCCCGGCCACCATCGACCTGCCCACCTACGCCTTCGACCGCGAGCGCTACTGGCTGCCGACCGCGCCGTCCGTGCCGGCCGACGGCTCGGCTGACCCGGCGGAGGCCGAGCTGTGGGCGGCCATCGAGGGCCAGGACGCCGACGCCCTGGCGCAGTTGCTGGAGCCCGAGGGGGACGCGGCCACCGGCATCGAGGCGTTGCGGCCCGCCCTGCCCGTGCTGTCCGCGTGGCGCCGCCGCCACCGCGAACGCACCACCCTGGCGTCCTGGCGCCACCAGGTCCGCTGGACCCCGCTGCCCGAGCCCGGCGCGTCCGCGCTGCACGGCACGTGGCTGCTGCTCGTCCCCGCCGGACAGGAGGACCACCCGGCGGTGCGGACCGCGACCCGCGCACTGACCGACCACGGCGCCGACGTCGAGCCCCGCACCGCCGACGCCGGCGCCACCGACCGTGAGGCGTTCGCCCGTCAGCTGTCCGGACTGCCCTCATTGACCGCGTTCTCCGGCGTCCTCAGCCTGCTCGCCCTCGACGAACGCCCCCACCCCGGCCATCCGGCCGTTCCCGCCGGGCTCGCCGCCACCGTCGCCGCCCTCCAGGCCCTCGGCGACGCCGGGATCAACGCCCCGCTGTGGTGCCTCACCCAGGGCGCCGTCTCCACCGGCGGCGACGACCCGCTGACGAACCCCCTCCAGGCGCAGGCCTGGGGCGTCGGCCGCGTCGCGGCACTCGAACACGCCGACCGCTGGGGCGGCCTGATCGACCTCCCGCCCGAGCCCGACGAGCGGACCGCCGCCCTGCTGGCTGCCCTGCTCGCCGGCGTTCCCCCGGGCGGCCCGCCCGAGGACCAGGCGGCGATCCGGGCGCGCGGCCTGCTGGTCCGCCGCCTCGCGCACGCCCCCGGGCGTCCCGCGCGCCGCCCCTGGCGGCCGGAGGGCACCGTGCTGATCACCGGCGGCACCGGCGGCATCGGCGGGTTGCTGGCCCGCTGGGCGGTCGGGCACGGCGCTGGACACCTGGTCCTCACCAGCCGGCGCGGCCCCGACGCCCCGGGCGCCGCCGAGCTGGCCGCCGAACTCCGCGCCATGGGCGCCTCGGTGACCATCGCCGCCTGCGACGCGGCGGACCGCGACGCGCTGCGGGGCGTGCTCGACGCCATCCCCGCCGAGCACCCGCTGACCGCCGTCATCCACGCCGCCGGCGTCGTCGAACACGGCCTCATCGCCGACGCCGACCCCGGCCACCTCGACCGCCTGCTCGCCCCGAAGGCGCTCGCAGCCCGCCACCTCCACGAGCTGACCAAGGGGCACGACCTCTCGGCCTTCGTGCTGTTCTCCTCGGTCTCCGCGATCTGGGGCAGCGGGCAGCAGGGCGCGTACGCGGCCGCCAACGCCTACCTCGACGCCCTCGCCGAGCACCGCCGCGCCGAGGGCCTGCCCGCCACCTCGCTGGCCTGGGGTCTGTGGGGCGAGGTCGGCATGGCGACCGCCGACGACGAACTCGACTACTTCCGCCGCCGCGGCGTGCACCCCCTCGACCCCCGGCTCGGCATCATCTCTCTCCACCAGGCGATCGAACGCGGGGACACCACGGCCGTCATCGCCGGGGTCGACTGGCGCCGCTTCCTGGTCAGCTTCACCGCGCTGCGCCCCAGCCCGTTCCTCGGCGACCTGCCCGAGGCCGCCGACCGGGAGGGGGACGACGCACCGGCACCGGCCGCCCAGGACGCCGACCCGCTGCGGCAGAAGCTCGCCGCGAGCCCGCAGGCCGAGCGGCACCACATCCTGGTGCGGCACGTGCGGACCCACGCGGCCGGCATCCTCGGCCACGCCTCCGCCGACGCCGTCCCGGCGACGAAGCCGTTCCAGGAGCTGGGCTTCGACTCACTCACCGCCGTGCGGCTGCGCAACGAGCTGAACGCCAGCACCGGGCTGAATCTGCCCGCCACTGTGCTGTTCGACTACCCCTCGGCCGAGGAACTCGCCCGCTACCTCCACGATCTGCTCGTCGCCGACGTCGCCACGAGCGAGGCGCGGATCATGTCCGAGCTGGACGGCTGGGACGCCTCCCACGCACCCGAGGGCGTCAACGAGGCCGCCCGCTCCCGGATCGCGGCCCGGCTGCGGCTCCTTGCCGAGCGGTGGAGCGAGCCGGTCGACGCCGACGGCGCCGCCGGGTCCCACGAGGACCTGGAGGAGGCCACGGCGGAGGAGATCTTCGACCTGATCGCGAGCGAGTTCGGCAAGTCCTGACCCGGCAGCCGCACCGAGCCGTTGGCCGTTCGAGTCATTGAGGATTGTTCCCGCGCAGCCGAAGATCGTTCCCCAGGGCACGAGCGCCATGCGGTTGGGCGATGCGTCCCTCTTCCGAGCGATGGCACCGAGCCAAGTTTCGAAGTAATTTCAAAGTCTGAGTTCCGAGAGCGCAGCCGTCAACTTCTCCGAGCTGGTGAACAAGAACAAGCAGACCCTTGCCCGGCTTCAGGAATCGCCGAGACTGCTCCTGCACCGCAGAGGCGGCGAGGATCTGGTCCTCACCACCGCGGCGCGGGCCGAGCAGGAGCAGACCGTGGTGTCCGCGGCTACCCGGATGCTGGTCGCCATGGCGCGCCGGGAGCCCGGCAGCATGGAACTGCTCCTCGACATACTGCCGGACGCGTTCCCGTGGGTCCGATTCCTGCCCGAGTCCGATCTCCATGCCTTCGCCGTCGAACTGGTCGACACCATGCGCGCTGCCGACTCGATCAGCAGCAGCGCACCCGTCGCCCAGTTGCTCATTGCCTGGCAGCACACCGCCGAGGTCTACTCCGATCCCGCACTGCTGGCCGCGCTGACCAGGGATCACGGCGAAGACTACGCCCGGTGCCAGACCCGCGGGACGTCGCATGACCGCGGGTCGCGGCGACCGCGCCGCGCCTCCGGCACCGGACGGCCACTGGGAAGTCCGCTTCGCTGATGCCGCCTCGGCCAAGGGCTGGGAGAGCCTCGCCCAGCAGGCCCGCGAGAACACCTACCGCGCCTGGACCACCATGCGCACCGACCCCCGACCGACCACGGAGAAACCCCGGCACCACCGCCTCAAAGGCGCTCTGGCACATGGCGCCCACCGCGGGCAGACCTGCGAGCAGTGGCAGATCGAGGTGGCCGGCGGTGGCCGCATCTGGTACCTCCTCGACACTGTCCGGGAGACGTGCTGGATCACCTTCGCAGGAACGGGACATCCGCGAGCCACAGACCGGCGCTGACAGCCGGGTGGGCGGCGGAACGGGATCAGGAGGGCATCGGTTTCAGCGTGCTCCGGAAGGAACCCCGCAGGGGTCGCTGGTCCCCCCCCCAGGACCGGCCCCAGGGAGCGCTCCAGGAAGCGAATTCTCCCAGCCACCCCTGACGAAGGGCGTCAGGGGTGGCTGCGTTCCGTGAGGGGTCAGGACTCGCCGAACTCGCGATCGATGAGGGCGAACATCTCGTCGGCGGACGCCGACGCCAGCTCGTCGCCCGTCTGCTGCTCGTCCTGCGGCTCGGCCCCGCCCTCGTACCGCCACAGCAGCACCCGCAGCCGGTGGGTGAGGCCGGAACGCCGGGGATCGTCCGCGTCCAGGGCCGCCAGCGCCGCCTCGATGCCGTCGAGGTGCGCGGCGGCCGGCTCCGTCCCGGAGTCCTCCGCCATCACCTGCGCGACCAGGTAGCCGGCCAGCGCGGTCGGCGTCGGGTAGTCGAAGACCAGCGTGGCAGGCAGCGTCAGGCCGGTGGCGCCGCGCAGCCGGTTCCTGAACTCGATCGCCGCCACCGAGTCGAACCCCAGGTCCTTGAAGGACTGCTGGGGGTCGAGCGACTCCGCCGACGCGTAGCGCAGCGCGTTCGCCACGTGGGTGCGCACCAGCGCCAGCAGCGTGCCGTCGCGCTCCTGCGGCGGCTGCGCCGCGAGCCGCTCACGCAGCGCCGCCAGGCCCTCCGCCGATCCGGCGTCGTCCTCGGCACCCCGCGCGGCCCGCCGGGCCGCCGGGATCTCCTCGAAGAGACGGCTGGGGCGCACCATGGTGAACACCGGCACGAACCGCTCCCAGTGCACGTCCGCGAGGACCGCGTGCCCCTCGCCGCCGTCCAGCGTCCGCCGCAGCGCCGTCAGCGCCAGCCCGGGGTCGAGGGCCGACAGCCCGTGGCGTTCGGCGCGTTCGGCCGCATCGGCTCGCACCGCCCCCTCGTCGTTCCACGGGCCCCACGCCACCCGGACGACGGGCCCGCCGGCTGCCTCGCGCCGTTGCGCCACCGCGTCCAGGTACGCCTCGGCGGCGGCGCGGGCGCCCTGCTCCCCGACGCCCCAGACCCCCACGACGGAGGAGAAGACCACCACCGGGTCGTCCGCCTCCAGGCCACACAGCTCCGGGAGGTGATCGACGTCGGCCACGGCGTTCGACAGCGCCTCGGCCAGCCCGTCCGGCGTGAGACCGGCCAGCGGCACCGGCTCGCCCGCGGTCCCCGCGTGGACGATGGTCCGCACGCGCGGCCCGGAGGCCGCGAGCTGATCGGCCAGTTCGCGCCGGGCGGCCGGCCCGGACGGCACGCCGTCCACGACGGTCGCCTCGGCGCCCAGCTCCGCCAGCGAGGCCACCAGCTCCGCGCCGCCGGGCGCGTCCTGGCCGCCCGGCGCGAGCAGCACGATGCGCTTGGTGCCGCCCGCCGCCAGCCAGCGCGCCACGTGGGCCGCGACCCCGGTGACCCCGCCGGTGACGAGCACGCCGTCCCGGGGCGTCCACGCCCGTTCGTCCTGTTCGTTCGGCCCGTCGAGGGGCGCGGGCAGCACCCGCCGCCCGTACACGCCCTCGGAGCGCAGCGCGACCTGGTCCTCGCCGTCCCGCCCGGCCAGCGCGGCGCGCAGCAGGCCCGGGGTGAGGTCGTCGGCCGAAGCGGGCAGGTCGATCAGCCCGCCCCACGCCGCGGGGTGTTCCAGGGCGGCCACCCGGCCGAGCCCCCACACCTGGGCCTGCGCCGGCGCGCTGGGCCGCTCCTCGCCGTCCCCGGCCGCCACCGCGCCCCGGGTCGCGGAGTACAGAGGGGCGTCCACCTCGGCCTCCAGCACGGCGCGCAGCAGGGCGTGGGTGGCGGTGAGGCCACGGCTCACGGCCGGGAACGCCGCCGCGTGCGGGCGTTCGTCCAGCGCCAGCAGCGACAACACGCCCGCGGGGGGCGGGCCGTCGGCCAGCGCGGCGCGCAGCAGGCCCGGGGCGAGGTCGCCGGCCGGCAGCAGCCGCACCTCCGCGCCACCCGCCGTCAGGGCCCGCTCGCAGGCCTCGGCCCACTCCCCGGCGCCCTCGGGCGGCACCACCAGCAGCCACGGGCCCTCGGCCGGGAAGGAGCCCTGGCCGGGGTCGGGCAGGCGGCGCCAGCCGACCCGGTAACGCCAGGCACTGACCGTCGACCGCTCGTGGCGTTCCCGGCGCCAGTGCGAGAGCGTGGGCAGCAGCGCGTCCAGCGACGCGCGCCGCCCGTCCTCCGCGCCGAGGCCCAACGCCTCGGACAGGCCCGGGAGATCCTGCGCCTCGACCGCGTGCCAGAACCGGGTCTCCTCCGCGTCCGCCCCGGCGGCCGGGGCGTCGGCCACCTCATCCGGCCCCCAGTAGCGCTGTCGTTGGAAGGGGTAGGTGGGGAGGTTGGGTGGTTCGGTGTCTGGGGCTGGTGGTGTGGGGAACCAGGTGTGCCAGTTGATGG
>NZ_JBSFMM010000381.1:0-5967 GCF_053599555.1 Streptomyces sp. NPDC000941 | reverse complement strand
GGGCCCGGCACCGGGCCCGCCCCCTGCGGCGTCTTCGCTTCGCCTACGTTACTTCCGCTTGGGCACGGCTTCGCCGGTCCTGGCGTCCACCACCTTGCGGTCGCCCAGCGGCTTGTCCAGCTCGACCTTCTTGTCGATCTGCTTGGCGATGAGGATGCAGGGCCGGCCCGGGTGCAGCCGCTTGCCCTTGATCTCCAGCTTCACCTGCGACGAGGACTCCTTGGCGGAGACCGAGTACGACTCGCAGACGCCGCCCCAGAAGCGCACCGTCAGGGTCTTTCCGGCCACGGTGTACGACGTGATGTCGTCGACATGGTCCTCACCGGGCTTCGAGGACGGGGACGTGCCGGAGGGGGAGGGCTTCTTGATGAACTTCGGGTCGACGGCGGGGTAGGTGACCGTGTTCATGACGTCATCCGCGCTCGACGGCCCGACCTGGAAGAGCCAGGACGGCACCAGCGCCCGCCGGCCGTCCACGGAGCGCGCCGCGAGGCCCAGGGTCGCCTTGCGCACCGTGACCTTGTCGGCCGTACTGCCGGCGCTGCCCGTCGCCGCCTCCTCGGGCGCCTTCTCCGCGGGCTCCGCCTTCCCGGGCTTCGCCTTCCCGGGCGCGTCGTCCGCGCTGCCCGAGCCATCGGCGCTGTCGCCGCCCTTGTTGAGCCGCTTCATCGCCTCGGCCGCGCCGATCAGCGGATAGGTGTCGTCCTCCGCGGGCTTCGACAGCAGACCGTCGCCGCCGACCAGCTGACCGTCGGCGGCCACCTGGAGACTCGTCCGCCAGCCGTACGTCGGCAGACCGTCCAGCACCGGGTCCGCCTTCACGACCCGCACCGCGCCGTACAACTGCGTCGCGTCCAGCTTCGCGTCGTCAAGACCCAGCGCGCCCAGCACCGGCTGCGCCGCGCGCTTGGCCTTGGCCTCCGAGACGGCCTTGTCGGACCCTGCCGACCCTTTGGACCCGGACCCCTCGGATCGGGACCCCTCGGATCCGGATCCCTTGGAGTCCGCCGCCCCGCCGCGGTAGGAGGGGCAGCTCTTGCCGCTCCCCTTGGCGTCGGAGGACGGCGCGCTGGTGGACACCGCGTCGGACGGCTGTGTGCCGGAACCCGTGCCGGTGGCCGTGTCCGGCGGCTGTACGCAGGAGGTGCCGCCCGGCGACCCGTACGCCGTGTACGACCAGCCGCCCGGCGCCTTCTGGCTCACCTGGAGCACCGGGCTCATCGCGTCCTTGGCGCCCCCGACCTTCCATACGCCGTGGTCCGCGCGCGGGGTCCCCGCCACGTCCAGGGCCTTGGCCAGCCGCGCCACCTCGGCCTTGGAGACCTTGGTGCCGGTCCGGTACACGGGCGCCGACTCGGGCCCGTCCGGCAGCTTGCCCGCGGCCTTGTACTGCCGGCCGTACGGGTTCGGCTCGCCCGGTGCGATCCCCGCCGCGCCCGTGGACGCGAATCCGTCCAGCGCGAGCGGCTTCGGCGAACCGTCCTTCTGTGCGGCGCCCGGGTCCTGCGTGCCGCCGCCCGCGGCGGTGGAGGCCCAGTACGCCCCGCCGCCACCGGCGAGCAGCACCGCCGCCGCCACCGAGGCGATGGCCAGCGGCGAACGCCGCCGCGGCCGTGGGTTCTCGCCTTCGGGGGCCTGCGGGTCCTCGCCTTCGGGGGTCTGTGGGGTGTCGGTGTCCTCGGTGCTCACCGTTTCGCTCCTTCGGCTCCGCTCTGGCTGTACCGTCCCATCTCATCCGAGGGGACGTCGCTGAGACGGAGCGCGGGGGCGTGTGGTTCCTCCATGCGCCGTAACCGGCGTCGTGTGCATCGTGAACGCGGTGAGCAACGAGCTACTATCGGGTGGTTTCGACCATTCGTGCGGGGGTGTCGGAGCCGATAGCGTAAGGCGCGCGTTTCCTCCGACTTTCCTCCGTCTCCCGCAGGAGAAGACCAGCCGTGCGTATCGCAGTCACCGGCTCCATCGCCACCGACCACCTGATGACCTTCCCCGGCCGCTTCGCCGATCAGCTGGTCGCCGACCAGTTGCACACGGTCTCCCTCTCCTTCCTGGTGGACACCCTCGACGTCCGCCGCGGCGGCGTCGGCCCCAACATCTGCTACGGCATGGGCGTCCTCGGCCTGCGCCCGATCCTGGTCGGGGCGGCCGGGGCGGACTTCGCGGAGTACCGGGCCTGGCTGGAGCGCCACGGAGTGGACACCGATTCCGTCCATATCTCCGAGGTGCTGCACACCGCGCGCTTCGTGTGCACCACCGACTCCGACCACAACCAGATCGCGTCCTTCTACACCGGCGCGATGAGCGAGGCCCGCCAGATCGAGCTGCAGCCCGTCGCCGACCGGGTCGGCGGCCTCGACCTCGTTCTCATCAGCGCGGACGACCCGGAGGCGATGGTCCGCCACACCGACGAGTGCCGCACCCGCAACATCCCGTTCGCCGCCGACCCCTCCCAGCAGCTCGCGCGCATGGGCGGCGACGACATCCGGCTGCTCGTCGAGGGCGCGGACTACCTGTTCACCAATGAGTACGAGGCGGCGCTGATCGAGACCAAGACCGGCTGGTCGGCGGACGAGATCCTGGCCAAGGTCCACACCCGCGTCACCACCCTCGGGGCGCAGGGCGTACGGATCGACCGCGCCGGCGAGCAGCCGATCGTCGTCGGCACCCCGGAGGAGGAGGCGAAGGTCGACCCGACGGGCGTCGGCGACGCGTTCCGCGCCGGCTTCCTCTCCGGGCTCTCCTGGGACCTGCCCCTCGAGCGCGCGGCCCAGGTCGGCTGCATGCTCGCCACGCTGGTCATCGAGACCCTCGGCCCGCAGGAGTACGAGCTGCGCCGCGGCCACTTCAGGGAGCGCTTCGCCAAGGCGTACGGCCAGGAGGCGGCCTCCGAGATCCAGCCGCACCTCAGCAACTGAGGGGTTTCCGGTTCTTCAGGGGGCCTACGCCCGGCGGCGGACGCGGTACGCGGTGCCGCGGTCGGCCGGGCGTTCGCCCACGTACTCGTGGCCGCGCATCGCGCACCACGCCGGGATGTCCAGCCGGGCGGCCTCGTCGTCGGCGAGCACCGTGACGAGGCCGCCGACCGGGACGTCCCCGATGACCTTGGCCAGCTCGATGACCGGGATCGGGCAGAGCTTGCCGAGCGAGTCGACCACCAGCTCCGCCTGCGCCTCCTCGCCCCCCGAACCGCTCGCGGCCGCCGCAACCGCCGCAGCTTCTTCGTCTCGCCCCGGCGCGCCCAACTGCCCACGCACCCGGCGCACCACGTCCGGCAGCAGGCCGAGGAACCGCTCCACGTCCTCCTCGAGCGTCCCCAGCGGCAGCGAGACGCGGACGTTGCCCTCGGACAGCACGCCCATCGCACGCAGTACATGGCTCGGCGTCAGGGTGCTCGAGGTGCAGGAGGAGCCGGAGGAGACGGAGAAGCCCGCGCGGTCCAGCTCGTGGAGCAGTGTCTCCCCGTCGACATAGAGACACGAGAAGGTCACCAGATGGGGCAGCCGCCGCTCCGGGTCGCCGACCACCTCCACATCGGGGATCAGCCGGGGCACCCGCGTGCGGATCCGGTCGACCAGCTCCCGCAGCCGCTCCGCCTCCGCGGCGGACTCCTCTCGTACGGCGCGCAGAGAGGCCGCGGCCGCCACGACGGCCGGGATGTTCTCGAAGCCGGGGGCGCGGCCCGACTCGCGTTCGTCCGCCGGGCCGTGGGCGGCGAAGCGCACACCCTTGCGTACGGCCAGCAGGCCGACGCCCGACGGGCCGCCCCATTTGTGGGCGCTCGCGGTCAGCAGCGACCAGCCGCCCACGACCGTGCCCCAGGCCAGCGACTGCGCGGCGTCCACCAGCAGCGGCACACCCGCCTCAGCGCACTCCGCCGCGGCCTCGGCCACCGGCTGCCGGGTGCCCACCTCGTGGTTGGCGGACTGCAGAGCGGCCAGGGCGGTCGGGCCGGGGGCGTCGCGCAGCGCGGCGGCGTACGCGCCCGGCGCGACCCGGCCGGCGCTGTCCACCGGGACCTCGGCGACCGTGCCGCCGCCCGCCTCGTGGGCGGCCGCGGCGTGCAGCACCGCGGAGTGCTCGACGGCGGAGACGAGCAGATGGCGGCCGGCCCGGCGGCGGCCCGCGAGCGCTCCGGCGATGCCGTCGTGCAGTGCGCGGGTACCCGAAGAGGTGAAAGTGAGTTCGTCGGGACGACAGCCGACGGCCTCCGCCGCCGCCTCCCGCGCCGCGTCCAACAGCAGCCTGGCGCGCCGCCCCTCGCGGTAGAGGCGGGCCGGGTCGGCCCAGCCCTCGTCGAGCGCGGCGAGCAGCGCCTGGCGGGCGACGGGGTGCAGCGGGGCGGACGAAGCGGCGTCGAAGTAGGGCACATACAGAACGCTAGTCGCAGCTCGCGGAAGTCGCGTCGGTGCCTCGGCGAAGCCTTTTCGGGGCTCTTCGGGCGGCTCCAGCTTCTCATCTGGTCCTCTTCGAACAGGTTCCTCCACCTCTTCGGGGAGCACCCCGGCGCGTTGGGCACCCTCCCCGCGCAGCCCTAAAAGGCGTCCAGTAGGGTTTGCTCCGCATAAACATCCAAACCCCTGCCCACGCCGGGCCGGCGACCGACCAGCGAGACGGCCGCGGCCGTGTGGGCGAGACTCTCGGGAAGGCGCTACGTGAGTCCCAACGGCTCCGACCGCTCGTCGCGGCGCCCGGTGCGGCGGAAGCTGCTGCAGGCGCTGGCCGCGGGCTTGGTCCTGGCGACCGCCACCGGTTGCACATCAAAGGACTTCCCCCGCCTCGGAATGCCCAAGCCGGTCACAGAGGAGGCGCCGCGGATCCTCTCCCTGTGGCAGGGCTCGTGGGCGGCTGCGCTCGCCACGGGCGTGCTGGTCTGGGGCCTGATCCTGTGGTCGGTCATCTTCCACCGCCGGAGCAGGACCAAGATCGAGGTTCCCGCGCAGACCCGGTACAACATGCCCATCGAGGCGCTGTACACCGTGGTCCCCATCATCATCGTCTCGGTGCTCTTCTACTTCACCGCGCGTGATGAGAACGAGCTGCTGAAGACCTCCGCGAAGCCGCCTCACGTGATCAACGTGGTGGGCTACCAGTGGAGCTGGGGCTTCAACTACATGGAGAACGTGGACGGCAACCTGTCCACGCCCAAGAAGACCCCCGAGGAGGTCTCCTCGATCCCGGACCGCATGCTCAAGGGCGTGCCCAAGGGCGCCGAGGGCGTCTACGAGGCGGGCACCCCGGGCGAGTGGACCAAGGGGAACCCCAGCCCCGGTCCCACCCTGTGGCTGCCGAAGGGCGAGAAGGTCCAGTTCATCCTGACCTCCCGTGATGTCATCCACTCCTTCTGGGTGGTCCCCTTCCTGATGAAGATGGACGTCATCCCGGGGCACACCAACCGCTTCGAGGTGACCCCGAACAAGACGGGCGTCTTCATGGGCAAGTGCGCCGAGCTGTGCGGCCAGGACCACTCGCGGATGCTCTTCAACGTCAAGGTCGTTACTCCGAAGGAGTACCGGGCGCACCTGAAGGACCTGGCGAAGAAGGGCCAGACCGGCTACATCCCGGCGGGCATTGAGCAGACGGAAGCCGCCAAGAACGCGGAGACCAAGAACCGATGAGCATCCTCAACGAACCTCAGGGTGCCGACGCAGCCACCGCGCAAGCGGACGAGCTGCCCGTGCGCCGCAAGCAGCCAGGGAACGTCGTCGTCAAGTGGTTGACCACCACCGACCACAAGACGATCGGGACGCTCTACCTCGTCACGTCGTTCGCGTTCTTCTGTATCGGTGGCCTCCTGGCGCTCTTCATGCGCGCCGAGCTGGCCCGTCCCGGTTCGCAGCTGATGACGAACGAGCAGTTCAACCAGGCGTTCACCATGCATGGCACGATCATGCTGCTGATGTTCGCCACACCGCTGTTCGCCGGCTTCGCGAACTGGATCATGCCGCTGCAGATCGGCGCGCCCGATGT
>NZ_JBSFMM010000380.1:0-6000 GCF_053599555.1 Streptomyces sp. NPDC000941 | reverse complement strand
CCACACAACGACTCGTCCAACGCCACCAACGACACCACACCACTCACAGACGAACCGCCCGCCTCCAACACGGCCTGCGCCAACTCAGCCCGACCGGAACCCGACTCGACGATGACACACGCGATGTCGGCCCCACGGCCCTCAAGCCCCCGAGTGACATCGGCAACCCACGCGTCCTCCACCAGAGCAGCGGGAACAGCCAGCAACCACGTCCCCGACAACACCGCCGACGACTCAACCAACACCGGCTTCCAACCGACCCGATAGCACCACCCATCCAACCGCGACCGCACCCGCTGCCCCCGCCGCCACGACGACAACACCGGCAGCACAGCACCCAACTGCTCACCATCCGACAGCTCAAGCGTCGAAGCAAGCGACTCCAGATCCTCCCGCTCCACCGCCTCCCAGAACCGCGCCTCCACCTCATCCACCACCACCGCATCCACTGCGCCAGGAGCATCCAGCCAGAACCGCTCCCGCTGAAAGGCATACGTCGGCAAGTCGACACGAGACGCGCCTGTGCCCTCGAACACCCGCGTCCAGTCCATCACCGCGCCGCTTACCCACGCCTGCGCCAGACCCGAAAGCAGGCTCCGCACTTCAGGCTGCTCGGCTCGCAGCACCGGAACGAACAGGCCCTCGCCAACAACATCGGGACCCATGGCGCTCAGTACGCCGTCAGGGCCCAGTTCGAGGAAAGTCGTGACGCCTTGCTCGGCGAGCGCAGCCACCCCATCCGCGAATCGCACCGCTTGCCGAACATGCCGCACCCAGTAGTCAGCCGAGCCCAGCTCATCGGAGGTGGCCAGATTCCCGGTGACGTTGGAGACCACCGGGATGCGCGGCGCGGCGTAGTCCAGGCTCTCGGCAATGGCGCGGAAGTCGTCCAGCATCGCGTCCATACGAGGGGAGTGGAACGCATGCGACACCTCAAGACGCCTGGTCTTACGCCCCCGACCTCGCAGCGTCTCAGCCACAGCAAGGACAGCATCCTCATCGCCAGAGACCACCACCGAGGTCGGACCGTTGACCGCAGCGATACCAACCCGGTCGCCATACTCGGCCAGAAGCGGCGCCACCTCGTCCTCCGCGGCCTGGACAGCAACCATCGCGCCACCGGCGGGCAGCGCCTGCATCAGCCGACCCCGCCCCGCCACCAGCCGCGCCGCGTCCTCAAGCGACAACACGCCCGCCACATGGGCCGCCACGATCTCACCGACCGAATGCCCACCCACAAACTCCGGCACCACACCCCACGACTCAACCAACCGGAACAACGCCACCTCAACCGCGAGCAAACCCGCCTGCGTAAACACCGTCTGACCGAGCAGAACAGCATCATCACCGAAGATGACATCACGCACAGACCGCTCAACGTGCCCAGCCAACTCCTTGTCCAGCAGCCCGCACACCTCGTCAAACGCTCCCGCGAACACCGGATACTGGCCATACAGCTCACAGCCCATACCCACCCGCTGACTGCCCTGCCCCGAAAACAACACCGCCAACCGACCCGAACCCACACCCTGACCCACAACAACACCCGGCGCCGACTCACCCCGCTCCAGCGCACCCAACCCCGTCAACAAGCCATCCTGACCCTCACTCACCACCACCGCCCGATGCTCGAAAGCCGCCCGCCCCGACGCCAGTGACCACCCCACATCCACCGGCGAAAGCCCCCCATCACGCTCCACACGCGACAACAAACGCCCCGCCTGCCCCCGCAACGCACCCGCACCACGCCCCGACACCACCCACGGCACCACCGGCATCACAACAGACCCCGTCGGCTCCTCAGATTCCGCCTCAACCACAGGCGCCTGCTCCAGAATCACATGCGCATTCGTCCCGCTCACGCCGAAGGCCGACACGGCCGCCCGCCGCGGATTCCCCGTTTCCGGCCACCGCTGCTCTTCCGTAAGCAGCTTGACCGTACCGTCGGACCAGTCCACCTTCTGCGTCGGCTGGTCCACATGCAGGGTCCGCGGAAGCACGCCATGGTGCATCGCCAGCACCATCTTGATCACACCGCCCACACCTGAAGCGGCCTGGGTGTGACCGATGTTGGACTTGAGTGAGCCCAGCCACAGCGGCCGCCCCTCGGGCCGCTCTTTCCCATAGGTGGCGAGAAGTGCGTCGGCCTCGATGGGGTCACCCAACGTCGTCCCCGTGCCGTGCGCTTCTACCGCGTCCACATCGGCGGCGGACAAGCGGGCGTTCGTGAGGGCCTGGCGGATCACGCGCTGCTGTGACGGACCATTCGGCGCGGTCAACCCATTCGACGCCCCGTCCTGGTTCACCGCCGAACCCCGCACCACCGCAAGCACCGGATGCCCATTCCGCTGCGCGTCCGACAGCCGCTCCAAGAGGAGCATCCCCGCGCCCTCGCCCCAGCCCGTGCCATCCGCGGACTCGGCGAACGACTTGCAGCGGCCGTCAGCCGCAAGCCCCCGCTGACGGCTGAACTCCACGAAAGCCACCGGGGTCGACATCACCGTGACGCCACCGGCGAGAGCCAACGAGCACTCGCCCTGTCGAAGCGCCTGCACGGCCTGGTGAAGCGCGACCAATGAGGACGAACACGCCGTGTCCACCGTCACCGCCGGACCCTCGATGCCGAGGAAATAAGAGAGCCGCCCGGAGAGCACAGCGCCGGAACTGCCGGTCAGCAGATGGCCCTGGACATCCTCGGGGATGGCGCCGAGTCCGGAGCCGTAGCCGGAGGGGGTGCCGCCGACGAAGACACCGGCTTTACTGCCCTTCATCGAGGCCGGATTGATTCCAGCGCGCTCGACAGCCTCCCATGTCGTCTCGAGCAACAGCCGCTGCTGTGGGTCCATGGCCAGAGCCTCGCGCGGCGATATCCCAAAGAAGGCCGGATCGAATCGGTCGGCGTCGTAGACGAATCCGCCTTCTCGCGCGCAGATGGTGCCCGCCGTATCGG
This sequence comes from Streptomyces sp. NPDC000941, assembly GCF_053599555.1. Classification (NCBI taxonomy): domain Bacteria; kingdom Bacillati; phylum Actinomycetota; class Actinomycetes; order Kitasatosporales; family Streptomycetaceae; genus Streptomyces; species Streptomyces sp. NPDC000941. The sequence continues at coordinate 3,050 of NZ_JBSFMM010000380.1, read as the reverse complement.
GACCCGGGCGACCCGGGCCCGTCCCGTACAGCTCGTCGATGTTCCAGCCTCGGCCCTCGGGAAATCCGGAGACCGCGTCACCGCCGCTCGACAGCAGTTTCCACAAGTCCTCCGGATCTGCCACGCCGCCCGGGTACCGGCAGCTCATGGCGGTGATCGCGATCGGCTCCCGCTCTTCCGCTTCCCGCTCCTGAAGGCGCTTGCGCGTCTCGTGCAGGTCAGCAGTAACCCACTTGAGGTATTCGCGGAGCTTTTCTTCGTTCGCCATGTCAGACCTCGTCAGTTTCGGTTAGTCGCCGGACGCTCTTCCCAAGTCGCTCAGGACTTGCCGAACTCTTGATTGATGAAGTCGAACAGATCGTCATCCGATGCCGATGCGATCTGGCCTCGCGTATCCGGCGCGTCACTCGATTCCCCCTGCATTTCACTCAGCTTCGAAAGCAGGACCTGTAGCCGGGTGGTGACCTCGGTGCGGAGTTCCTCTCTTTCCGTAAGGGTCATGGAGGCGGATATCGCGGCCTCCAGCTTGTCGAGCTCCGTCAACGCGGGTTCTTCAGAGGCGGCTTCGGAGCCGACCAGCTGGACGCGGAGGTAGTCGGAGAGATCCGTGGGCGTGGGGTAGTCGAAGACCAGCGCGGCGGGGAGGCGCAGCCCGGTGGCGGACTGGAGCCGGTTGCGGAGTTCGACAGCGGTCAGAGAGTCGAAGCCGAGCTCCTTGAACGCCTGGCCGGCGCCGACCGAGTCGTGGCCCGCGTGTCCCAGCACGGCGGCGGCGTGGGAGCGCACCAGGTCCAGGAGGGTGCGGTCGCGTTCGGCCGCCGTCAGTTCGGCGAGCTGCTGGGCGAGTGATGCGGTGGAGTCGCCGTCCGCCTGCTCCACGTCGCTGTTCTCGGCCCGCAGAATCTCCTGGACCGCGGGCAGTTCGTCGAGCAACGGCCGTCGCCGCGCCGCCGTGAAACCGGGCACGAACCGTGCCCAGTCCACATCCGCCACCACCGAGTTCGCCTCATCGTGGTCCAACGTCTGCTGCAGCGCCGCGATGGCGAGGTCCGGGTCCATGGCGAGCACGCCACGCCTCCGCAGTTGCTGCTCCGCCTCGCGATCCGCGGCCATGCCGCCTCCCGCCCACGCGCCCCAGGCCACGGCGGTCGCCGCCTGGCCACGGGCACGGCGGCGCAGCGCCAGGGCGTCCAAGTGGGCGTTGGCCGCGGCGTAAGCGCCCTGACCACCGCTGCCCCAAACCCCCGCGTTCGAGGAGAAGAGCACGAACGCGTCAAGCTCGTCCTGCGCCAACAGTTCGTCCAAGTTCACCGCACCCGCGACCTTGGCCTCCGCGGCATCCGCGAACGACGCCACATCGGTCTCGTCGATGCGCGCGGACTCCGCCACGCCCGCGGCATGCACCACCGACCGCACGGGTGAGCCTTCGGCCCGCAACCCGTCCAGCAGCCCTGCGAGCGCAGCACGATCCGCGACATCGCATGCGACCACCGTCACACGCACACCGACCCCCGTCAGTTCTTTCTCCAGATCAGCGGCTCCCGGTGTCTGCGCGCCGCGTCGACTGGTCAGGACGAGATGCTGCGCACCCGAGTGTGCGAGCCAGCGGGCGACTTGCCCGCCGAGCGCACCGGTGCCCCCTGTGATCAAGACCGTACCGTGCGGGTTCCACTCCCGTACAGGACGAATGTCACCACGCGGGTCGGGAACCAGCCGCCGTACGAACACCCCAGCCGCGCGCACCGCGAGTTGGTCCTCGGAGTGGGTCGAAGCCCCGGCGAGTACGTGGCCAAGTCGCTCGGCGGCGTACGGCACACTCGCTTCGGGAAGGTCGATCAGACCGCCCCATCGCTCGGGGTGTTCCAGCCCAACAACCCTTCCGAGGCCCCACAGTTGGGCCTGGGCTGGGCTGATGGCTCCTTCGCCCTTGCGCCCGGTGGTCACCGCGTTCTGCGTGGCGAGCCACAATGGCGCGTCCAGCCCGGCGTCGCCCAACGCCTGTACCAACAGCAGCGTGCCGGCCAGACCACGGGAGAGCACTGAGTGCGTCGGGTGCGGGGTCTCGTCGAGTCCGAGCAGCGACAGTACGCCACTGACCTCCTCGCCTTCGGCCGCGGCGTTCGCAAGGGCCTCGCGCAGCCGCACGGCCGACTGGGCGCGGTCGTGTTCGGTGGCGTTCCACTCCACCCGGGCGACCTTGGCGCCGCACGCGACGAGCGCTCGTGAGGCTGCGGTCCCCCAGGCGGTGTCCGCGTCTCCTGCCGGGGTGACCAGCAGCCACCTGCCGCTCAACGCTGCCGGTGAGGTCCGCTCGGCGACCCAGGGCTTCCAGATGACCCGGTAGCGCCAGGCGTCGAGCGTCGACTGCGTACGGCGCTGCCGGTGCCAGGAGGACAGGGCCGGCAGCAGAGAGGTCAACGAGGACTGCTCCTCGGTGCCCTCGACCGCCAGCGCCGTGGCCAGCGACTCCACATCGCCGCGCTCCACGGCCGCCCAGAAGCTCCCGTCCAGGCTCTCCGTACGCCCCTGGAAGCCACCGGCCATCGGTGTCGATGCGACGTCCAGCCAGTAGCGCTTGCGCTGGAAGGCATAGGTGGGCAGCTCGACACGAGAAGCACCGGTGTCGGCGAACGCCGCCGTCCAGTCCACCGGCACACCCTGGACGTACGCCTCGGCGAGCGAGGCGAGGAAGCGGTTGAGCCCGCCCTCGTCACGCCGCAGGGTGCCGGTGACCACGGGGTCCGTGCCCGGCTTGCCGTCCAGAGCCTCCTGGATGCTCATGGTCAGCACGGGGTGCGCGCTGACCTCGACAAACGCCCGGTGCCCCGCGGCCACAAGCGCCTCGACGGCCGACTCGAAGTGCACGGTCTGCCGCAGGTTCCGGTACCAGTAGTGAGCATCGACGGGCGTGTCGCCGAGCCAGCCCCGGTCCACCGTGGAGTACAGCGGGATCCGGGACGGCTGCGGTTCGAGGCCCGCCAGCAACCCGGCCAGCTTCTCCTCGATACGCTCGACATGCGAGGTGTGCGAGGCATAGTCCACCGGAACCC
>NZ_JBSFMM010000379.1:0-6165 GCF_053599555.1 Streptomyces sp. NPDC000941 | reverse complement strand
GGCCCGGCCTCATGAGGTGGGCGATACTGGGTTCGAACCAGTGACCTCTTCGGTGTGAACGAAGCGCTCTCCCACTGAGCTAATCGCCCCGGGTGTCCCGGTGGGGTCCTCCCCGGTGGAACGACCTGAACAATATAGGTCGCGGCGGGTTTCGTTCAAACCGAATGCGCCCCTGGCGGCTGCGCGGCCAGGTAGGCCCGCAGCCCTCGCCGCCCGCCGCGCATCATCAGCGCGTGGTTGAGGCGGAAGAGGGGGCGGCCGGGGAGCGCGAAGAGGCGCAGCAGCGGCTTGCGAACCACCACATCCTGTTCGAAGAGGGCGCGTGCGCCGCTGCCGCGGGCGGTCACGGTCCAGCGCGCCCACCCCTCCAGGTCGCCGGAGAAGGCCAGCTCCAGCACCCCGGCCGCCGGGTCCTGACAAGCCTCGCGGACGGTGATGACCAGGTCGTACGGGATCACGGAGCGGAAGCGGGCGGTGCCGGTCCGCTCGTCGCTCCTGACCGCCTCCCGGACCTGCGGCCACCACCGGGGATACTCGTCGCCCGCGGCGAGCAGCCGGTAGACGGCGGCGGGCGGGGCGTCGAGGTCCCAGTGGCTCCGGAAGCGGTAACGGCACCAGTCCATCTCTCCAGTCTGCGGTCTTTCCAGCTTTCCATCCGGCTCAGCCGGGCAGCTTGTCCCCGATCTGCGCGAGGTTCTGGATCGCGGCCAGCCCGTACTGGGCGGTGGAGTTGGTGGACACCCAGGCCGCCTCGACCCCGGGCTCCAGCACATCGGGCCCCTCCAGCTTGACCGTCCTCCAGTCGGTCGTGGCGTCGGGGTAGCCGTCGCCCCCGGAGAACTTCTGCCAGGCGCGTTTGATCAGCGCCTCGTCCTTGAGCTGCGCCCCCGCGTAGGCGTCGAGCCGCGAGTGGCCCTGGAAGAGCAGCAGCGAGCCGAAGTCCGTACCGTAGCGGGCCTTCTGTTCGGCCTTGGTGGCGTTGAAGTAGCGGCAGTAGTCCAGCCACGCCTCCTTGAACTCCGGTATGTCGATCAGGTCGATCAGCTCAGCACACATCTCGACGAGACCGAAGACCGCGGACAGATGGGAGACGCTGACCTTCGCCTCGGTCGCGATGGCGTACTTGCCGGTGGAGAGGTCGTAGAGCCCGGAGCCCTGGACGAAGCCGTTGGGCTGGGCCGCGATGGTCTCCATCGTGCCGCGCAGTCTGGCCTCGGCCTTCTCGGCCTTGGGGCCGTGCCGCTCCCATTCGGTGAGCCACGCCCCGGCGAGCCCGCTCCAGTCGGTGCCGAAGCCGATGTCCAGGGCGTGCGGGTCCGGTTCGTAGTCGGGGTCGGTGCGGACCTTGCGCAGCGGATCGAGGACGAGGAAGGTCTCGTCGGAGTCGACGAGGGCGCTCATGATGTCGCCGACGCGCTCGTCGGCGGTGAGGAAGTAGTACGGGCGCCGGTAGACGGCGGTGGAGATGCGCTGCTGTTTGGCGCTGTCCGCGAAGTGCTGTACGCCGTGCCGGGTGCCGAGGCCGGCCCACTTCCCGAGGTGGTAGGCGTCCACTTCGCCGGTGTGCCGGGTCATGGCCTCCGCGAACCGGAAGACATCGGCGCGGCCGGAGCGCAGATAGGCGTACCAGAGCCATAGGTCGGGTGACAGCTCGGAGTTGTCCCAGGCGTAGCCGCCGACGTCGTACCGCCACTGGTGCCGGTCCTCGTCGTACGTGTGCATGATGTCGCCGTAGTCCCAGAAGCCGTACCAGCGGCGCTGTTCGGCCTGGCCCTTGTGGTAGGTGAAGAGGAAGTCCAGATGGTCCTCGATCTTCGCCTTGGCGGCGGTCGAGCGGTCCACGGGCGCGAACAGGCCGCCGAAGACCTTGGCGCGGGCCAGATCGGCGGGCCCGGCGGCCAGTTGGGGCGGGGTGCGTACGGCGGCTGCCTGGGCGACCAGCGTCTCGGCGCTCGGTGTGGCGCCGTTGGCCCAGAACACCAGCTCGCTGGTGCGCGCGATGCCGTACGGGGTGCCGAACTTCGGCTCGTAGTCCTCGTAGGTGATGTTGAGTCCTTCGAGCTGTTCGGCGTAGGTGTCCTGGCCCATGCCGTCGTGGTAGAAGCGCAGATCCATCGGCTGGGCCTCGGGCGACCACAGCCACAGCGTGACCTCGGCCTCGTCGCCCGCGGCGCCCCGGATGTCGAGCTGGGCGGGGAACTTCTCCCAGAAGTCGCGCAGCCCGAAGGACAGTCCGCCGCTGACACCGCCCACATAGCCGAAGCCGCTCGCCCGGCCGCCTCCGCCCGCGGGGATCCAGCCGTGGCCCGGTTTGGTGCGCTTGCGCAGTGTGAAGCCGTCGGCGGACAGCTGGGAGAGGGTGTAGTCGCCCCAGGTGGGGATGAGATGCAGCCGGGTGGTCACCCGCTGGTCCCAGGTGGCCGGGTCGGGCAGCTTCTCGCCCGTGAACTGGGCCTTGCGGACGGCCGCGCCGGGGTCGCGGCGCAACCCGGTGATGCCCTTGACCGCCTCGGTCAGCAGCCCCTTGCCCTCGCCCGCGATCCGGATGTGCCGGTCGTACGCCTCGTCACGCATGGGCACGGAGAAGCGAACGCCCAGGCCGCGGATGAAGTCCTTCTCCTGATCGCCGTCGAAGGTGATGGTGTGGACCATACGGAACGAGTCGGCGCCCGCGTAGAAGTAGAGCCGGACGCTGAAGGGGAGCCAGCCGCGGCCGCCCTTGCGGTGCTTGCCGTCGATACGGACGACCGCGCGGACGGGGCCCTTCTGCTCGACCTTGGCGCCGCTGATCTCGCCGTCGAACCGCTCCCACTTGGCGCTGCCGTGGTCGCCGTCGTCGATATCGCCCTGGCGGAGCAGGACGAGCCGGCCGTCGCGGGCGATCTCGGTGCCGCCCCGGGTGATGGACCGTACGAGCTTCCCACCGTCCTTGCCGATCACGGCCTTGATCACCCCGGTGTCCACGGTGATCTTGCCGCCGCTCTCGGAGACGGTGACCTTCTCGGCGGGCGCGGCGGGTTCGCCGGCCGTCAGGCGGTACGCGGTGGCGCCGGCGAGCCCTTCCGCCGCGGCGTGCGCGGTCCACTTGAGCGAGCCGTCGGGCCAGTAGGCGGTGGCCCAGGTCTGCAGGGGCACGTCCTTGCCGTCGGCCGTGGCCAGTGCGAACTTCTGGTCCGCCGACTGGGCGCCCTTGGGCCAGGGCACGCCGAAGGTGCTGCCCGCGGCGGCGCCCCGGCCGCCGTCCTCCAGCCAGGTGATGTTCACGGGGTCGTCCGCCGCCTTGCTGACCGCCGCCGCCTGCTGGGAGTTGCCCGCGAGGAGCCAGGAGAAGGGGGCCGCGGCGCCGGCGACAGCAGCCGCCTTGAGCACATTGCGTCGGGGGATCGGAGACATGAGCAACCTTTCAACGGGGGTTGGTAGCTGCTTGCCGGAGAGTGCGGACCAGGCCGCATTAGCTCGATCGTGTGATGGTGTGCTCGCATGTTTGCGGCGCCCTGGTCCGGCCGGGTTAGCGTGCTCGTGCGATCTGGGACGGCGGTACGGCGCCAGCGTGCGGGATGCGTGTCGCCGCCCCGGGGCTGAGTACGCCGGGGACCAGGGGGCACCTCCCGGCGGTAGCTGGGGGAGCGCCCAAGACCGTTCGGGGCGTGCGGCTGAATGGGCTCGCTCCTACTCAGTCTCAAGGAACGGTCAGGTGCGGTGCATGACGTGGGTGGCTCGATGGGTGTGGTCGTGGTGTCAGGCGCGGGCGGGCCACCGTCAGGCCCGTACGCGCCTTTCCACCGCGACGGCGCAGGCCGCGAGGGCGCCGACCGCGGGTGCGACCAGCGGCAGCAGTTGCCAGGCGGCGACGGTGACCACCGCGAGCCCGCCGACGAGCAGCAGCGACCCGCCCAGGTCGGCGCCGAGGCCACGGCGCACGGCGGCTCGGGCCACGGCGGGCCAGCCGAGGCCGGGCCGCCACTGCGCGGCCGTACGCAGCCCGAGCACGATCACCGCGAGCGTCCCCGCCACGCTCACGGCGATCAGCACGGGCCCGCCGGGCAGGGCTCCCGAGCGGGCCACGCGCAGATCGAAGGCGAGCAGTGCGAGGGCCGCCCACCACAGCAGGGAGAACCGCCAGCCGCTGAGCGTCGCCTCCCGCAGACCGGAGAGGAAATCCCGCCATGTGGACCGCTCGCCGTCCAGGTGGCGGCGCAGATGTGCGCACCCGGCCGCGAAGGCGGGCAGCAAGGTGACCACGGGCAGGGCGGCGAGCACCACCCACACCCCGGTCAGCAGGGACTCGGCGAACACCGAGAAGAGGAACAGCCGCGAGTCCCGCCGCGCCGCCGCCCGCCCGGTCCGCGACCGCGCGCTCGCCTCCCGTACATCCATCGCGCCCGCCCCTCAGCCCTTGAGCCCGGAGGTCGCCGCGCCCTCGACCAGATAGCGCTGGAAGGCGAGGAAGAACAGCAGCACCGGCGCCAGCGCCACCAGCGACATGGCGACCATGCCGCCGTAGTCCGCGACGGTGTCCTGGTCGATGAACATCTTCAGGGCGAGCGAGACCGTGTACTTGTCCTGGGTGTTCAGATAGAGCAGCGGTCCGATGAAGTCGTTCCAGGACCAGATGAAGCTGAAGATCGCGCTGGTGATCAGGGCGGGGCGGCACAGCGGCAGCACGATGTTCCAGTAGATGCGGAGATGACCGCAGCCGTCGATACGGGCCGCCTCGTCCAGTTCCTTCGGCAGGTTGCGCATGAACTGCATCAGCAGGAAGACGAAGAAGGCGTCCACGGCCAGGTATTTGCCGAGCAGCAGCGGCACAAAGGTGTTGATGTAGTCCAGCTTCTGGAACAGCACATACTGCGGAATGATCAGCACCTGGAAGGGCAGCAGCAGCGTGGCGATCATGACCGAGAACAGCAGATTGCGCCCCGCGAAGCGGATCCTGGCGAAGGCGTAGGCCGCCAGGGAGCAGGAGAACAGCACCCCGACCACCGAACCCACCGCGATGATCAGCGAGTTGTAGAAGAAGCTGGTGATCGGGATGTCGGCGATGCCCTCCGACAGCCGCCGGTAGTTGTCGGTGATGGGGTCGGTGGGCAGCAGCTGCAGACTGCCGACGATCTTGTCGCCGGGCTTGAACGAGGCCCCGATCACCCACACCACGGGGTAGAGGATCACGGCCAGCAGCGCGAGCGCGCCCACATGCCAGCCCACGGACCGCGCCCTGCGCCGGGCCACACCGCTCAAGGCACTCACCGGGCGTCCTCCTCGTAGTGCACCCAGCCGCGCTGGGTCTTGAACAGCACCACCGTCACCAGTCCGATGCCGAGCATCAGCATCCATGCCATCGCGGAGGCGTAGCCCATGCGCAGATTGCGGAAGCCCTGCTCGTACAGGTACCAGGTGTAGACCAGCAGCGAGTCGGCGGGACCGCCCGCCCCGGAGCCTCCGGTGCCGCCGATGACCACCGCCGAGGTGAAGACCTGGAACGAGTGGATGATCTCCAGCAGCAGATTGAAGAAGAGCACCGGGGAAATCATCGGCAGGGTGATGGAACGGAACCGGCGCCAGCGGCCCGCGCCGTCCATCTCCGCGGCCTCGTACAGCTCACGGGGTACCTGCTTGAGCCCGGCCAGGAAGATCACCATCGGGGCGCCGAACTGCCAGACGGTCAGCGAGATCAGCGTGGGCAGCATCCAGTCCGGGTCGCCGATCCAGCCGCCCACGTCCCAGCCGAAGAGACTCATCGACTTGTCGACGATCGCATCGTCCTGGAAGATCGACCGCCAGACGACGCCGATGCTGACGCTGGCGCCGATCAGGGACGGGGCGTAGAAGGCCGAGCGGTAGAAGCCCTGCCCCTTCCGGGGCTTGACCAGCAGCATCGCCACGCCGAGCGCGAGCAGCAGCTTCAGCGGGGTACCGATCAGAACGTACTTCACCGTCACATCGACCGAGTTCCACCACCGGTCGTCCCGGAACATCTCCCGGAAGTTCCTCAGGCCCACCCACTTGGGCGAGTCGAAGAGGTTGTAGTCGGTGAACGCCAGGTAGAGCGAGACGAGCATCGGGCCGAGGGTGAGCAGCAGGATCCCGATGCACCACGGCGTCAGGAAGAGATACCCGGCCAGCGTCTCCCGGCGCCCCCGCCGCCGCGCGAGGGCGGCGGCGGGG